>DASTKE010000864.1:0-6000 GCA_035716105.1 Ktedonobacteraceae bacterium
AAGCATGTTAGCACGTCGCTTGAAGGCTATAATGCCGAGCGTGTCACAGAGGCTAGGAGGTAGCCTATTCCGTTTGCTACAACTATGAAGCTCAAGTGACTATGGAGGCAAGGTGAATGTTAATGTACTCGCAGCGGCCTCAGGCCAGATCTGAAGCATCTCACACATATATTGGTAGACACATCCAGAACCAGGCCGAAATCACCATCAGCAGAAACCTTGCGACAACGTTGAAAATTTTTCGCATCATATGGCTCTGGCTGTTTGTGGCTTTCGCCAGTAAACAGGATGCCAGGTTTTCTGATAATCCGCGAGGAGGATTGCTATGCACTGGATGAAACATCGCTGGCTTCTGATCATCCCCTTGCTGCTCGTGATACTGACAAGCTGCTTATCTCAAGCCACTTCGACGCAGCAGCACACAGCGACACCAACCATTGATAGCGCTCACCTGACAGCGTTTGCACAGCCCTATCCTACCTACCCTCCTCTTCCAACTCCCACACCTTCGCAAGCACCGGTCCCTCTTCCAACTCCTCCCCATTCAGCACCAGCTTCGATGCCAACAAATTGTCCGCTGACGGCTCTCCCAGGGACGAAAGGCTTTCCGAAGGGCTGGGGAAGCTATCTACAGGACACCACGTTGATTGGACGTTCTCCCGTCTGGGCCGGAATAGGTTTGCAAGTGCATGTGTATACTGGCACACAGAACTATCATGTGGTCTGGCCTGGCACGAAGATTGTGTGGGAGGTGGGTCAAAACCTGACGGCACCAGTGACCGTTCGCGTGAAGAACCTGGCGACGGGAACGCCGGCCTGGTGGGGCAAAGGCGAACAGCCGCCATCTGAACCGATTCTGGTGCTAGACGGGAGGAACGAGGGCTATCATGGATCGCCAGCTAGTGGCTGGTACGAGTGGGGCAGTTTCCTGTATCTGTTGACAGCAGGCTGCTACTCGATGGATGTCAGCTGGACGGGTGGAGATTGGCACGTCGTGTTTGCTGCTGGCAGCTAGATGAAAGCCCTAAGTTGTAACAGAACCCATTCTTCTCTCTTAATATATGCTCTGGCTTCCCTGGCTGCTTCACAGCAATTCCATGAAAAGATTTCCCCCTCTGCGACAAAAGTCACAGTTATCACTCAGCATTGTACGTTACACTTTTTTGGGGAGTCAGGCATTCCATTACGACCCTTTTTGAGGATAAAATATGTACATGTAAGTAGGAGAAACCGTTTCGTCACGCAACGAGAGGGGAACATGGCATATGGAACAACCGATTACGACCTCTAGAGAGAGTACGAACACTGTGCGATCAGGAGAACCGGGAGGGCGCACTGGACTGGATTTGCGCGCCCGTTCCATTCTTGCCGGTATCGGCGTCGCTATTTTGCTGATTGTGCTCATCGCCATAGGCTCGCGGGGCTTCCACTGGTTCGACGCCTCGCTCATCGGCTACGCCGTCGCGAGCGTCTTTGCCGTTGCCGCCATCACGTATAAGTACGCCTTCTGGCTGGCCCGGCCACCCACGGAGCGCTACTGGTGGCGTAGCTGGCAACTATTCTTCTCGTATGAGAACTTCCGACGTTACACGCCCCTGATTCCGCGAGCCATTCTCGATCTGTTCGCGCAGCAATTTATCCGCAGGCGCGGCCTCTATCGCTGGCTCACGCATCAGTGCATCTTCTGGGGCGTCGTGCTCTCCTGTCTGATTACCTTCCCGCTCACCTTCGGCTGGCTGCGCTTCACGCAAACTCCGGCGGGTATGTATCAGATCTGGGTCTTCGGCTTCCCGCTGTTCTTCACCTTTCCTGTCAACAGCGTCTTTGCCTTCGTGACCTTCCACGCCCTGGATTTCACCTCCGCCCTGCTGATCATCGGGCTAGTGCTGGCCTTCCATCGCCGCTTCCACGACCTGGCTCTGATAGCGGTGCAGCGCTTCCGCTTCGACATCATCCCCCTGGCCCTGCTGCTGGCAATCGCCGTCACGGGCGTGGCGCTTACCGCCGACAGCGCGTGGCTGCGTGGTGCCTACTACTGGTATATCTCGCTGACGCACCAGGCGGTGGTGGTGCTGTGGCTGATCTCGCTGCCCTTTGGCAAGTTCTTTCACATCATCGAGCGCCCGGCCACCGTTGGCATCGAACTGTACTGGCGCACGGGCGAAAGCACAGAGATGCAGCACTGCGCCCGCTGCGGCGAGGCATTCGCCCCTATTCGTTTTGTGCAGGACTTGAAGAAGACATTGTACGAGGTAGATGAGAACTATACCGTGCGTACAGACATGACTGTACAACAGGAGCAGCCACCCAGCCCGGTACAGTCCGCCGCCGAAGCCAGGACAACCGACATGCTCTGGTGGCAGGATTTCTGCCCGCGCTGCAAGCGCGTGATGCGCGCTCAGGCCAACCTCTCCGCGCTCGGTCGCGACGGCAATCAGTTTTTGTAGTGATGGCTTCTGTAGGGCACGATAAATCGGCCCCTACAATATCACGAAATCGGGAGCAAGAACCTATGAGTGTCGATAAAGGCATATTTTTCCCAGAGGATCAGGGGGTGACGTATGACTTCTTCTCAGGTGAGAAGCCGCCGCACCGTTGGAAATCGACGGAACAGATAGACCGCTACGTGCCGACGCATTGCTGCTACTGCGGCGTACAGTGCGGCATGTACCTGAAGGTGTCCAACGGCAAGGTGGTGGGGGTCGAGCCTCGCGAGGACTTTCCCCTTAACCATGGGATGCTCTGTCCCAAAGGCACAACGGCCTATCAGACGGTCAATCATCCCGACCGCCTGACCTATCCTCTGATGCGGCGCGGTGGCAAGGATAGCCCGTTGGAACGCGCCACCTGGGACGAGGTGCTTGATACCATCGCGCAGCGTTTCCGCGCCACTCAAGCCGAGCATGGCAAGGACGCGGTGGCCGTCTACAGTGGCTCCTCGATGACAAACGAGAAGTGTTACCTGATGGGCAAGTTCGCCCGCGTAGGTCTTGGCACGGCCAATGTGGACTATAACGGGCGGCTCTGCATGTCCTCGGCCACGGGAGCCAACGAACGCTCGCTCGGCATCGACCGCGCCGCCAACCCTGTCAGCGACATGTTGCACGCCGACTGCATCTTCGTCATCGGCTCCAACGTGGGCGAGTGCTTCCCCATCATCACCAGCTATCTCTGGCAGGCGCGGGATCGCGGCTGCAAGCTGATCGTCGCCGACCCACGCCAGACGCCCATCGCTCGCACCGCCGATGTTTTCCTGCCCCTGCGCCCCGGCACCGACTCGGCCTTGCTCAACGGTATGTTGTACGTCGTCCTCAAAGAGGGTATGGTCGATGAAGAGTTCATTCGCGAGCGCACGCTGGGCTGGGAAGAGACAAAGGCCATGGTTGAGCAGTTCCCGCCGGAGCGCGTGGCGAAGGTCTGCGGACTGCGTGCCGAAACCATCGTCGAGGCGGCACGCATGTATGGGAGAGCCAATGCCGCCCTGCTCTACACAGCTCGCGGCCTGGAACACCAGAGCAAGGGGGTAGAGAACGGCATCGCCGCCGTCAACCTGTCGCTGGCAACGGGCAATTTTGGTCGCCCCGGCGCGGGCTATATGACGCTCACGGGTCAGGGCAACGGTCAGGGTGGGCGCGAGATGGGACAAAAAGCCTCGCAGTTGCCCGGCGAGCGCGAGATCGAGAACCTGGAAGACCGCGCCTATATCTGCTCGGTCTGGGGCATCGACGAGAAAGACTTGCCGCATAGTGGCTTGCCCGCCACGTTGATGATCCCGGCTATGCTGCGCGGGGAGATTCGCTCCTGCTTCATGATCTGCTCTAATCCGATGGTCTCACTGCCCGACCAGCACACTGTCGAGCGTGCGCTGCGCGGCCTGGACCTGTTCGTCGTCACCGACTTCTTCATGTCGGAAACAGCGGAACTGGCCGATATCGTGCTGCCGGGCAACGTCTGGGCCGAGGACGAGGGTACGGTGGCCAGCCTGGAAGGGCGCGTCATCAAATACAACAAGGCAGTCGAGCCGCCCGGCGAGGCGAGGCTCGACTGGGAAATCGTGTGTGATCTGGCAAAGCGCCTGGGCCGTGGCCAGTACTTCAATTTCCATTCAGCAAAAGACATCTTCGATGAGATGCGCCTGTGTACGAAGGGGGCGCGAGCGGACTACTGGGGCATTACCTACGAGAAGATCGCACGGCAAAATGGCGTGTTCTGGCCCTGTAGGACGGAAGATGATCCCGGTACACCGCGCCTCTACGAAGACCGCTTCGGCACCCCGGATGGCAAAGCGCGCTTCTACCCGATTGAATACATCCCACCGGCAGAGTTGCCCGACAGCGAATACCCGCTCGTGCTCACCACCGGGCGCGTCGTCTACCAGTACCTTTCCGGCAATCAGACGCGGCGCGTTCCCTTCTTGCAGGAGATGTCTCCCTATCCCTGGGTGGAGATGCACCAGGAGACGGCACACAGGCTGGGCATCGCCGAGGGCGATTGGGTGACGGTACGCACGCGACGTGGAGAGATGACCGCCCCGGCCCTTGTCGTGCGCTCGATTCGCCCGGATACCATCTTTATCCCGTATCACTATCCGGGCAGACAAGCTGCTAACCAGCTCACCAACCCGGTGCTGGAGCCGTTGATGAAGATTCCCGAATACAAAGTCTGTGCGGCCTCGGCCACCCGTGCCGCGCAGCCACCCGAATGGGCCAGAGACATCGATGTCAAAGCTCTCGCCGCCGCCAGCAAGGAGTTCCGCGAACTCCCCATGGCCGGAGAGAAACCCAGCCCGACACTAAGATAGCGAGTAGGGGCCGATTGATCGCGCCCATCGCCGATTGATCGGCAGTGCGAGCATTGGCCGATCAATCGGCCCCTACGGAGCAACATGAGGGACATATACAATGCCAGAAAAAGTACGCAGAATCTTCCTTGACCCGTCGCGGTGCATTGGCTGCCGCTCGTGCGTTGCGGCCTGTCGCGAGTGCGATACGCACAAGGGCGAGAGCATGATCTACATCGATTATGTTGAGCGAGAGAACACCGTCGCCTCCTCGCCGACGCTGTGTATGCACTGCGAGGACCCGTTGGCCCCGTGCGCCCAGGTGTGTCCGGCGCAGGCCATCCTGGTCAGTCCCGATGGCGTAGTGCAGTCCGCCGATGAGACGCGCTGCATCTACTGCGAGAACTGCGGCTATGCCTGCCCCTTTGGCGTACCAAAATTCAACATAGCCGGGCATTACATGCAGAAATGCAACCTGTGCTACGACCGTACCAGCCAGGGCAAAGGCCCTATGTGCGCCACCGTCTGCCCCACGCAGGCCATCTTCTACGGCACCTACGAAGAGTGGCTGACAGCAGGTCGCGGCAGGCAGGGAGCCAAACCAGTCAACACCTTCTACTTCGGTCGCCAGCGAGTCACCACCCGCAACTACGTGGTGATGCGACAGGAAGACGACGTGCTGGACCTGCTGGCGATAGCGGAAGAGGCCAGCAGCGGACAGCCCATCAATCTGCCCGCGCCAACGGCAAATCGCAACACGACAGCCTGGGTCGAAGCCGAGGATGCTGGCATTCCCGTGCGGGTGGCACCACCGGAACCGTGGACACCGCGAGTTCCGCCCACGCCCGACCCGGCTATTTCGCCTAATCCCCTCGCACCGCCGGACGCACCATCTGTCCCTGTCCCATCGAAGCCCGCAACACCAGTACGGACACGTTCTTAAAAGTAGGCCAGGAAAAGAGGAATGCTATGGTTCAGGAAATCAACCCGAAAAACGAGCCATTTTTTAGCACGCCGGAGGCTCCCGCGAGCGATACAGAGACGGCAAACCCGGCGGGAGTGAATGCAACGCCGCCTCAGAAGCCGGAGGAGTGGCGTAGGGAATTCCCCTATCCCTGGGATGAAGACGAGATCGTCACCCGCCGTGATACGCTGCGCTTCCTGCTGGCTGGTTCCGGCGCGCTCTTCCTGGCAACCGGCGTGCTGACGATTATCGGCCA
>DASTKE010000865.1:0-8656 GCA_035716105.1 Ktedonobacteraceae bacterium
CAGCGTCTTCTCGGCTTCTTTGAGCCATTGATCGCGCCGGGCCGTAATCACAACGGTTGCGCCAGCCGCGCCAAACGCCTGAGCAATCTCCAATCCCAGCCCTCGCGAGCCGCCCGTAATTAGTGCCACTTCGCCTGAAAAATCGAAGCTAACGGTACCCATGGCCTCTACCTCCTGTAAATATATTTCAAGACGTTTCTTGCTAACCTGTATAACTTCTGTTTGCCGGACACTCCGGCGTCATGCTATGATGGAATCAGAAATAATATCCTTCATGTATATACCACAGCAATCAAGCATGTAGCAAGAAGGAGGACTTGTATCGCGACGACAGCTATAACACCGCAATTTCATATGAGCACAGAGGATCAGCAGCGGCTGGCGGGTTTACCGTGGCAGGCACCGTTGGAAGAGTGGCCCAAACATGGCGTTGTGCCGCTTTTAATTCGCCGGGGAGAGTCGCGCCACCCGGTAATCTTTGTAGAACGGAATGGCGCACGCTACGCAATTAAAGAGACGACGCCTCGTATGGCCGAGCGCGAGATTCACAATCTGCGAGAGATCGAGCGGCGCGGCATTCCTGCGCTCAGTCCGATTGGTGCCGTGACGGTACCAGCACATCCGGTGATGATCGAGGAGCATGGGATCGGTGGGCATCCGCAATATATCAGTGGAGACCGGGGCTATAGCGTGACACGGCTGGCACCGCGTGTTGTTCCCCACGTACTGCTCTATCGCATTCCGTTCACCAGACGCAATAAGCGCCGCATCTGGTCGGCCATAGCGGTTTTGATGGTTGAATTGCACGAGCACGGCGTGTACTGGGGCGACCCCTCGCTGGCCAATATCCTCATTCGCTTCGATGGGCGGCGTATCCTGGCTATTCTGGCCGATGCGGAGACGGTAGAGCTTTTCCCCGGCCCAATCAGTGAAGGGCTACGCGAACAAGACCTGGCGCTTTTTGAAGAGTCACTTTTGTGGCAGGGAGAGGATTTGCGGGCTGCGCGAGGGCTGCCTGAAGAAGAGGAGGTCGTTGACGATAGCGATTTTCGCTATTTCCTGCAACGCTACCGGGCGCTGCGTCGGCAACACGAGCGTTTAACATCTCACGCGGACAGCCTCGCCATCGATGAAGGACTCAGCACGCTCAATCGCTTCGGCCTCTCTCTGCTCGATAAGGGCGGGAAGGCGCTGCAAAACCTGGCAACTGTGCGTCCTGACTGGTACGTCAATCGCATCCGTGACTTGCTGCACATCACCGTCCCGCGCAGCTACGCACGCCGCTTTTACAGCACGATTCTGGGACATCAAGCGCTGATGAGCAAGCGCGAGGGCCACGAGGTCAGCATTGAGGAGGCCGCGAGAGACTGGTACACGCGCTATCACCTGCCGACCATTCTGCTGCTGCGGCAACACCTGACGAAAGGTGAAAACCCCATGCCGGCCTATTTTAGCATTATGCGGCACAAGTGGAACTTGAGCAAGAAAGCAGGCTACGAGGTGCCTATGGACGAAGCGGTGCTTGATTGGGCCATGCACCAGGCTGAAATTGGCAGACTTGGCACGGTCGACCCGGCGGAGCTTGCCAGGTGGTGGCGCGACCGCGAGTCAGTCGCGCAAGCACTTGAACCGCCTCTCATCGAGAGCGAGTCGCTTGAACCCCTGCTCTCTTCAGGAGAACGCCCGCTCGTCAAGCTGCCACAGCCAGAACTGGATCAAAAGCTGACCGGCATCCTGGAACGTCACCAACCCCATGACGAAGAATAGAGAATCTGGCAATGAAAAAGCTCTGGCTGCACGCGGCCAGAGCTTTTTCATTGCCAGCACAACTTCTCTATTCTTCGTCGAGCGTCTCTTCCTCTTCTGCTTCTTCGACCTCGTCTTCACCGGCCTTGAAGGAGATTATGTTGCCGCGAATCTGCTCATCGAGCGCCCCGGCCACATCGGTGTTCTGGCGCAGGAACTCTTTCGCGTTTTCACGGCCCTGTCCGAGGCGGATATCGCCAACGGTGAACCAGGCACCGCTCTTCTTGACCAGTCCCATCTCCAGACCCAGATCGATCAGACCGCCCTCGCGAGAAATACCCTCGCTGTACATGATATCAAACTCCGCGACCTTAAACGGGGGAGCGACCTTGTTTTTGACGACGCGCACACGGGTGCGGCTGCCGGTCACGTCCTGGCCCTGCTTGATGGAGTCAATACGGCGAATGTCCAGGCGCACCGAAGCATAGAACTTCAAGGCTTTACCACCAGCCGTGGTCTCCGGGTTGCCAAACATGACGCCAACCTTTTCACGCAACTGATTGGTGAAAATGACTGATGCGTTGGAGTTGCTGATCGCTCCGGTGAGTTTACGCATGGCCTGGCTCATCAGGCGGGCTTGCAGGCCGACATGGGAGTCGCCCATCTCACCCTCGATTTCGGCGCGTGGGGCCAGCGCCGCTACCGAGTCGATAACTATTACGTCAATGGCGTTGCTGCGCACCAGGGCATCGACGATTTCTAATGCTTGCTCGCCGGTATCCGGCTGTGAGATCAGCAAGTTGTTGGTATCGACGCCGCAGCGAGCCGCGTATGTAGGGTCGAGCGCGTGCTCAGCGTCGACGAAGGCGGCAACGCCACCAGCGCGCTGTGCATTAGCGATGATATGCTGGCACAGTGTCGTCTTACCGGAAGCCTCCGGGCCGTAGATTTCGGTGATACGGCCACGCGGCACACCGCCTACGCCGAGGGCCAGGTCTAGCGCAATTGATCCCGTCGGAATGATATCCACGTGAATCTTTGCCGCCTCTCCCAGTTTCATGATCGCGCCCTTCCCGAAGCGGCGTTCGATCTGCGCAAGCGCCTGTTCGATTGACTTTTCGCGCTCAGTGGTGGCAGCAGAAACAGTGGTACTGCTTCGATCTGCCATAGCTTTTTCCTTCTTCGTCATTGGCATGTTTTCTTACAGGGCATAGGATCGTTGGAGACAGACAGGCTGTTTCCATCCCGTTTCACTACCCCTGCATTCCTCCTTTTGTGATGCACTTGATCTCCCTCGTGAGAGGATGGGAATACCCGGTGACCGGTAAATGGCAAAAGATAACAATTGTACGTGGCTTGATGCCAGATTGCCAGGTGCCTCAGATTCCCGTGCTGTTACACTAAGATATTCTTTGGCAGGGATGTAAAAGCGGAAATAGCCCTTCTCCATCGCTATTCCCAAAATGTAGAACGAGTGTACCATAAGTTCATGAATTAGTCAAGTTTGTGCCTCTGGAAGGGTACCCGCAAGGGGTACCCCTACTATACGCGAAGAGGTTGCGGCAGCCGTATATAGTAGGGGTACCCCTTGCAGGTACCCTTCCAGCACACCACAGCCCCATCAAATCCTACATATCGCGGCGTCCTTCGAGCGCACGACCGAGGGTGCCTTCGTCGGCATATTCGAGGTCGCCACCAATGGGTAGGCCGCGTGCCAGACTGGTCACGCGCAGGCCGGACGCGGGCAATTCGCGTTTGATGTAGTCGGCGGTGTACTCTCCCTCGAAGTTGGGATTGGTGGCGAGAATTACCTCGCGCACCTTGCCATCTTTGACGCGCTTCAACAGTTCATCGATGCGCAGGTCTTTGGGACCGATGCCCTCGACCGGTGAGAGCGCGCCGTGCAGCACGTGGTAGAGGCCCTTGTAGATGCCGGTTTTCTCGATAGCCAGCACGTCCAAAGGCTCCTCCACCACACAGATCATCTCCTGGTCGCGGCTCGGATTGCTACAGATAGGACAGGGATCGTTCTCCGTAATGTTGAAACAGCGCGAGCAGTAGATGATGCTTTCTTTGACGCGCATGATCGCCTCGGCGAGGCGGCGAGCCTGATCGGTAGAGCCGCGCAACACGAAAAAGGTGAGACGCTGGGCTGTCTTCACGCCGATGCCCGGCAGTTTAGAAAATTCTTCGATCAGGGCCGCTACTGGCGGTGCAATGTCGCTCATAAGTTAGAACATTCCTGGGATGCGCATCCCTCCGGTGAGGCTGGACATCATCTTCTGCTGTGCCTCATCGACCTTGCCGTGAGCATCTTTCGCCGCCGCCAGCACCATCACCTCGAGGTCAGCGATATCTTCCGCGCTAAACGCTTCGGGGTCAATCTTCACCGCCGTAATCTCATATTTACCGCTCATAGTGATAGTGACGGCACCACCACCAGCCGTACCGGTGAACAGAGTCTCTTCCAATTCCTGCTGCATCTTCATCAGCTTCTGCTGTGCCTTTTGCAGTTCGCGCATGTTCATGAATGCAATTTCTCCTTACTGCTTGCTACTTTGGATTTACCTGTACGTTTGTAACGGTAAAAGTACGCATAACCTCCTGCACTACAGGATTGTTTTTCGCCTTCTCTTCGAGCATCTCTTGCGCAGCCGCAACAGATACTCTATTACTATTCTCTCTCACAACGTTCTTTCTGGCAAGTGGTACTGCCTGCACCTGATGCGCCTGTCCGTCAGAGATTGGAGTTGGCGAGGAAGAAGTCGGCTTCTGCTGCCCATTTGTCCCCCCCTGCACCACCGGTTTTTGCTTCGTTGCAGGCGCTTCGACAGACATAGATTGTGACTGTGCCTGTGGCTGTCCTGGAGCAGTCGAAACCGCTCCATGCCCATCAGAGGTATTGCCATGATTTACGGGGCGGCGAGAAGACTTCGGAGATGATGGGGGCACCGATGGCACGGGAGGCGTCGGCGGCACTGATGGAGTCGACGACGTGGGAGATGGGGGCGGCTGTTCTCCAGGGTGCAGTAAACGCACGCGGCATTTCTGCTGGAACTCCATTGAGAGTCCCCAATCAACGTGTTTTACCCGTTCTCCCTGATTCAGATGGTTGAAAAACACCTCGGTTGCCGCCTCTATCAGCACCACCGCCTCTTCAGTCGTTCCCTCAACGCCGGCAACGCTATAGTAGCTGAGCAGCGCGGCGGTCTGCCTGTTTTTCTGCTTGACCCGCTGCTTAATGGTTTCCCAGCGCTCTTGCACCTCTTGCAGCGTCAAGCCGGGCTGATTACCCTCTGCCGGCTCCGGTTGGTCAGCCATCTCCGACTCAACAAGCATATCTGGCGGCTGGCCGCTTGCAGGAGAACTCACTGCCGGTGGAGGCGTTGCCTGCATAGCAGGTTGCGGTTCCTGATGCAGAGCAGCGGGGGGATCATCCACCTCGTACTCATGTTCCGTCTGCGCCTCTAAAGCCCGGGGAGCCTGCACCGGCTGCGACCTGGGAGTAGACGGGGGCATAGTGAGAATCTGCGCGGGACGCGAGACAGGTTGGTGTTGTGGTTGTGATCTCGCCGATTGGGTGGCTACAGGCTGCGCAAGCGATGTAGGATGAGGGGAATGAGATTGAACACTCGATGTTGTACTGGCAGAGAGCGGCGAGCCGGACTGAGCGCGACGATGCAGTTCAACGCACTCGAGAAAGGCCAGTTCGATGGCGAGCTGTGGCGTTCCCTGACCTTTCTGGATCAGGTCGTTTTGCGCGAACACACGGGCGCACTCGGTCAGTTCTTCCAGCGCGAAAGGCTCGACGGCTTGCAGAATCCCGCGCACCTCATCCTCTGTGCGGTCGAGAATAGTGGCTACGTCCGCACCTGCCCTGGCAAGCATCAGCGCTCGCCAGTATTCGACAATCTGCGCGTTGATCTGGCGCAGGTCAGCCCCGGCCTCGGATAGCTCGTGAATCAGCCGCAAGCCTCCTGACGTATCGAGTTGGGCCACGTGCGAGATAAACTTCTGGATGGCGCGGGGATCAGCCACACCGAGCATGGCCTGCACCTGTGCCAGGGCAATCTCGCTGCCCGCATAGGCGATGGCCTGATCCAGCAGGCTGAGCGCGTCGCGCATCCCACCGGCTGCCGCTCGGGCCAGCAGTTCGGCGGCTCCCGCTTCCAGCTTGACATGTTCCTCTCCGGACACAAAGTTCAGGTGTTGTACGATCTGTCGCGTGGTGATACGTTTGAAATCGAAACGCTGGCAGCGCGAGAGTACGGTGGGCAGCATCTTATGCACTTCGGTCGTTGCCAGCACAAACACGGCATAGCCCGGCGGCTCTTCAAGCGTCTTGAGCAGGGCATTGAACGCCTCGGTGGTGAGCATGTGTGCTTCGTCGAGCACGTAAACCTTGTACTTACCGGTGGAGGGTGGCATCATGACCTTTTCACGCAGGTCGCGAATGCTGTCAATACCGCGATTGGACGCGGCGTCTATCTCAATAACGTTGAACGAGTTTCCGGCAGTAATCTCGCGGCACTGGGAACATTCGTTGCACGGCTCCCCATCTCGCGGGTTGAGGCAGTTGATGGTTTTAGCGAGTAGGCGGGCGGTACTCGTTTTGCCTGTTCCTCTTGGCCCGGTGAAGAGGTAGGCATGGGCAAGGTTGCCGCTGTTGAGGGCATTCTTGAGCGTGCGAATAATGGGTTCCTGACCCACGAGGTCATTGAATGTTTGCGAACGCCATTTGCGGTAAAGCGATTGTGAGGCCATTGAACGTAACTCCGCTGAGCATCCCGGAGGGACCACTAGCCAGCATCAAACAGCAAGAGTGCGAGTAACAGAGAAAACCGGTTTTCGCCCGGTCCTGCCGATCAGCGCAATCAGGCAACCCTACGGCACCCAGAGCGGTCCACTTACCGTTGCTTCCTCACGAACCTGGCGGGGTTCGTAGACATCTGCCGCGCAGGACCCGATTACGCCGATCGGCAGGACCGGACGAAAACCGGCCTGTTCCACTTCTGTATCATTTGTACCACTAGTGGAACACGGCCATTGTACACCTGCCCACCCGATTTGTCAAGGGTTAGAGCGGCGCGGATCACGATATCAAAGCTATAATACAAGAAACGGAAATACACTTTTTATTCCGATCACTTACTCTAAATAAGACTTGGGTAATCATGGTTGGTGATTTTATAACCCTGCTTCTTATAGTAGGATGTCCAATAACGTTCTCGTTCGATAGCCTTTTCACCTGCTACTTCCTCTAGTTCGATAGGTTGTGGTTCACGGCCTTGTGAGCGAATGCTTTGTATCAACGCCACTTTATCGGTATTTTCAATATCTCTCAGATGTTCAACCAGCCGCCGTTGCAAATTATCAGTTTGGCCTACATACACTTCCTGAGTAAGCTCATTAACAATCGCATAGATGAAGATACGCTCTTTATAGACTAAAGGTGGCTTCCATTCAGGAGGTACACCCCATTCATGCCAGCCATAACCTTTATGAACAGCAATTTTATATCTCAGCTCTTGACAAAATTTAACCTCATCAGCCCATAGCCAGGTCTCGTAGTCGCCAGGTTGTATAGAATACCACTGAGATATTTGCTCATCACTGGTTATCTGATGTATTTGAAACTTGCTCTGCAACAAGGGGTATGCCTGGGGCATCGTACAATACGCAAACCAGTTCACATAGTAATTACCAGAGTTGTCTTCTTCAGGTGAGAAGAAATCCGCATAGTCGTAGGGAAGCCGCACCCTCATTCTTGGTATGGTGATGCCATATTGATATGATTTGAATTCGGCAAGTTCATCAGGCATCAGTTCGGCAAAAACCCATCCTTGCTCTTCACGATAGACCCATGCTCTGCTGCTATACAACTGCATTCTTCGTAAAAGGAGCCAGTTTGGCTTGTTACGACGTTGCTTGTCCGCTACCTTCATGTCAGCTATCTTCTTGATGTGCTTTATACAACCATCTCTAATAAGCATCTTATAGCATGTGTTACAAGAAAGCAATCGGCTTACCGACTTCGAGTGTCGTCAATGGATTGCAGGCGTAGTGGGGACGTAAGCCACCCGCAAGGGGCGGGGTGAATGGGTTGGGTGGCCCCTTGCGGGTGGCTTCGTTATCCCTTTGCAAAAAAAGAACGAATACTCGCCAGCTTACCAGCTTCAAGACGCTTGATAGCGACCTATAGTTATGTTATAATGCGTTATACGGCAAGGATGGTGGAGGGAAAAGGAATGGATTGACAGAGAGAGGCAGCATTGCTATACTGTCCTCGACAGAGACCAGGAGGGTATGAGGAGGCCTGTAGCCGCTCGTTTCTTTTCTGGTTCTCGAAAGATATTCGGGTGTGGCCAAGCGGTAAGGCGACGGACTTTGGATCCGTTATTCCCAGGTTCGAATCCTGGCACCCGAGCCAGCCTCTAATTGCATAGGTGTGCGGCGTAGCCCCCATTTTGCTGATTGATTGATCGGGCTACGTTTTTATCCCCTTTGTGGATAAAGATAAGCATAAAAAGGGATCACACATCCATCATGAATACATATGCGACCGTCGTGCTTGCAGCGGGCAAGGGTACACGGATGCGTTCAACTCTGCCAAAAGTCCTTCATTCCCTGGCCGGGTTGCCATTGCTCGCGCATGTCTTGAACGCCGTCGAAGCCATTCCCGCCACTCCACTGCTTGCCCCATTCGCAGCCACGCTCACAACCTTTCGCCCCATCGTGGTGCTTGGACACGAAGCCGAACAGGTCGAGTCCGTTTTAGGCGATCGCTGCCTCTACGCCTCGCAAAGAGAGCAAATGGGAACGGCACACGCTCTGTTGTCTGCCGGGGACAGCGTTGATTCGTTGAACCCCTTGCCGGATACCGTGCTGGTCTGCTATGGCGACACGCCGC
>DASTKE010000866.1:0-2179 GCA_035716105.1 Ktedonobacteraceae bacterium
AGTCACCTGACCGCCTTGATGAGCAGTATCCATGACGATACGCAGGCCAAAATGGCCGGTATACGAGAGCGCCCGGTGCGGCAGTTCCGGCTGACTCGTCGTAGCAATCACGACCACTGGCCGAGAGGGATCAAGCTCATCTAACGCTGTGAGGAGGCGGTGCATGAGTCCTTCATGCCCTCTATTCACACGCTCAAAAGCGTCGATGTCTTCGAGTAACAGCACAGCAGGAGCCGCGCTTTTGACCCGCTCAAAGCTCTTATGCAGGGCTTCGTAAATTGGCCCGATCAGCTGGTACACCTGCTGGAAAAAGACACGCGAAAGCATCTGCTGACTACCCACCGGATCAAACCGCGTTAGCTGCTCGATAAGGGAGGGGACATTGACGCGGACGAGCTGAACGCCGGCCTCACCGGCAACAGCCCGCGCCAGGCTCTTCCTCTCATCGCTGGAAGAACCAATCAACAGCAGTCCACGAAACAACCGCTCTGTCGGCTGCTGGCGCGACTCCTGCGACTTGAGGTACGCAACCACTTCCTGTAATGCCTGTTTGACCTCGTCTCTCACCACGACACGGTCCAGCGTCACAACGGGACGTTCAAGCGTGTTTGCCGGTACAGGCGGGTTGCGTCCCATCTGTAATATCTGAGACATATCAACGGTGAGCAGTCGCTGATTCCTCTTTCTGATATTTTCTAGAAAACCCGGTCGGTTGATGGAGCCTCTTAACGCGGGTTCCAATCCTTGAGTTAGTTGCAGTCTGAGGGCTTTCAGGGAGGTGGCAAACGGCGCAAAGAACGGCTGCATCCGCTCATGATACAGAATCACCAGCACAAGGTGCTGTGGCAACACATGCAAGGGATGGGCAAAGCGAGTCATCAGCACCAGCGAGGTGGCGCAGTCGAGGCAATCCTGCGCTTCTGGCGACAGGGAAAGTTCATCACTGTGGCCCGATAATCCGGTATATTGCGCGCCGAAAACCTTCTCTGCCTGCACGCGAATCGCCTGCATGTCCAGTCCGGCGTTACAGAGTGCCGGGGCTGCTTTATTGTTGCCCTGCGCAATTACTCCTAGCAGAAGGTGTTCTGGATAGACCAGGGGCGACTGCAAACGCAGCGCCTCTTGCCGCGCCAGTTCCACCGCCTCGCGAGTTTCGGGCGCGAGCCAGTCATTCCCTTCAGATTCCTGCATATCATTCGCAACAGTAGCCATATTCCGCTCCTTCGTGAAGGCTTCAGTGATCAGATCCTCGACCACCTGACTTTGACGCCGCTGGCGACCTGGATAGCGCTGCGTTGTCAGTTGCTCAAGCATCTGCTTTGCCGATTCGCTCAAATTGAAGTGCTGCCGGTGATGTAGCGATTGTTTCTCGTCCACGTTCTGTTCCTCCTCACTATGTCCCAATTATAGCCCATATTTTGGGCCTTATCAAGAGCGATGCCTGTATTTTTCCCTTTTCCCTCTTTCTATTAGCCCAAAAACATGATATAATACAGGGGTGATTGGAAAGAATATTCTATGAGGACAAAACGCCATGCCAGAGTTTAAGGTCGAAGCCCCCTTTCAGCCTACCGGAGATCAGCCTGATGCCATCGACAAATTAGCCGAGGGTATTCGCAATGGCTATAAGAAGCAAACATTGCTGGGTGTAACAGGCAGCGGCAAGACATATACTGTCGCCAAAATCGTTGAGCAGGTACAGAAGCCGACGCTGGTGCTGGCCCCCAACAAGACGCTGGCGGCACAGCTTTACAGCGAGTACAAGGAGTTTTTCCCCAATAATGCGGTCGAATACTTCGTCTCTTACTACGATTACTACCAGCCGGAAGCCTACATCCCACGCACGGATACTTATGTCGAAAAAGAGAGCATGTTGAACGAGGAGATCGAGAAGCTGCGGCTCTCGGCCACGCGCAGCCTCTTCGAGCGCAAGGATGTGCTCATCGTCGCCTCCGTCTCCTGCATCTACGGTCTGGGTAGCCCGGAAGAGTATGGCGAGGTGGTGATGACGCTCAAGGTGGGCGAGGAACGCCGTCGTGACAAGATTCTGCGCCACCTGACCGAAATTCAATACGAACGCAACGATTCCAACTTCATTCGCGGGCGCTTCCGCGTGCGCGGCGACGTGTTGGAGATCTTCCCCGCCTACGAAGATGTCGCGGTACGCATCGAGTTCTTC
>DASTKE010000867.1:0-5304 GCA_035716105.1 Ktedonobacteraceae bacterium
CCATGACGCCGTGGATGACAAAATCAACAATCATTTCACGCGCCTGTTTCAGCGCGTCCGGCGACGAAAGGTCTTCGCCTTCAAAAGCCATCTCCATAAAAGGAATAGTAGTCAGATAGGACTGGCAGACCGCATAGATGATATAGAACAGCCTATCCGGGTCTATCTTTGGCCGGATAATACCTGCCTGCTGCGCCTTGTTCAGCAATTGCCGGAAGAGTTTTTCATCTTCCGTATTGAACTGAGAGGCGATTTTCCTCATAGTCTGCCAGCCCTCCGCCTCTTCCCATGCTATCATGCGCGATAAGCGCGGGTGCTCAATCAGGACATCGAACAACAGTCGAGTAGCGGTTGCTAAAAACGTTCTGAACTTGTCTGTGTCAGAAGTAAGACTTTCATCGGCCCCCAACGGCGCGAGTAACGTTGCTTGCAGCTCGGCTCCCTGCTCGTCTATCCGCTTGAGGACAGCAGCGTAGAGTCCAAGCTTATCATCGTAGTAGTGAAAAATCAGGCTTTTGTTATAACCCGCCGTTTCCGCGATAGCATCAATCCTCGCGCCATCAAACCCATGTTCCGCGAAGACCTCTTCCGCTGCATTCAGAATGGCCTCGCGTGCGCCCTCGGCATCGTGAGCGCGCCCCCGTCCTCGTCTACTTCCAGGTTCAGACATCTCGTCTTCACTCTCCTTTAATTAATCTAACCAGTTGGTTAATTAACCAACTGGTTAGATTATAATCAGGAAAATAGAATTTGTCAAGGCAAAAAGGGGTGAATTTTTGAGCCATAAAAATTTGGCAACATATTGATGGGCTGGCCCCATCAATATGTTGCCAAATTTTTATGGCTCAATATAGATCAGTCGCGAGAGCGGAAAAGCTTGACGCGGCGATTTGGCTCTTTGCCGCGACTGCGCGAGATCAGGTTGTAGCGCGTCGCCATCTGGTGTTGCAGGCGGCGGATGTAGGCATTGGCGGGAGCCAACTCTGCCGTCGTCAGGTCCTTGTTGAGCACCTGATGAATGACATCCTCAGTTTCCAGCAAAGCGCGCATGGTTGGATCATCATGCTCAGGGTCGCTGCCATTGCCATCGTCGGACGCCTCGTTCTGGTCATCGGCGAAATCCGAGGTCGGAATGTCGAAGATGTGGGCGAGGGCGTGCTGCATCTGCGCAATGGTGTTGTTCTTCAGAATGATGATCGCCTTGCGATCCTGCTCAGCCTGTTGCAGTCGCTCCGGCTGGCGACGATAGTAGTTTTTCAGCGTGACGACCGCGTCGGCGTCGCCCTGATTGTTGGTGACGATGATCGGCACGCGCAGCTTGCGGGCAGCCTCAGCCAGGCGGTCGCGGCTCACCCCGAAGGGGTAGATACGCACCGTCTTCATGATGGATACCTGCTGCTCGTCCTCATCGGTCTCTTCAAGCCGGTTGAGAACCGGTCGCCCACTGGCGATGAGCGTCATAGGCGCACGATGCTCGACATCGGCGGGTGAGGTTCCCGTGGGTGCCAGATGGCTCAGCGCGGGCTGCATGTTGGCGATGCTGGCTCCGCCTCTCGGCGAACCAGAACCCACGCTGGCGTTCGAGCCTGACACTCGCGGCCCCGGCTCAAAAGCCATTACCTGCGCCTGCCCTGCTGGACGACTTCGAAAGCGGTCGGCGTTCCCGTTGCCACCATTACCACCGTTGCCGCCACGAAGGCCAGGGCCTGGCTGGTTTGGTTGCCTACTCTGGCGGAACTGATTCCACTCGTTACCGCCGGAACGCTCGAAGTCGTTCTGGCGGGTCAGACCCCCGACGCCCCAGGTCGGTATCTCCATACCGCCGGAGGAGACGCGGCGCACCGTGATGCGGTCGGTATCCTCGTCGCGGGTACGCTCCTCCGCGACGATGATCTGGCCGCGCAGCATGTTGTCGACCGTATCGGCCACGTCGCGGTGGACGACCAGTTCCTCCCAGCTTTGCTGCTCAACCACCACATCGAAGGTTGGCGGTGCCTTACGCTCCAGAATACTCTTTTGCGTATGGCGTCGGCGCGCCTCCTCGTCGCCGAGGGTGACGGTTTGAATGCCGCCCACCAGGTCGGAGAGCGTCGGGTTCATCAACAGGTTGTTCAGCGAGTTACCGTGAGCGGTTGCGACAAGCTGCACCCCTCGCTCGGCGATGGTACGAGCGGCAGCCGCTTCCAGTTCAGTGCCGATTTCGTCGATGACGATCACCTGCGGCATATGGTTTTCAACCGCTTCGATCATCACCGAGTGCTGTTCCACGGTGCGCGCCACCTGCATCCGGCGAGCGCGACCGATACCGGGATGAGGAATATCGCCATCACCCGCGATTTCGTTGGAAGTATCGACCACCACCACCCGTTTATTGGACTCGTCCGCGAGCACGCGGGCTATTTCACGCAACAGGGTGGTTTTACCCACGCCTGGGCGACCAAGAATCAGAATCGATTGGCCCTGCTCGACGATGTCGCGAATCAGGGCAATGCTGCCTAGAACCGCTCGACCGATGCGGCAGGTCAGTCCGACAATTTTTCCTTTGCGATTGCGGAGGGCGCTAATGCGGTGCAGAGTGCGCTCGATGCCGGCGCGGTTATCGTCGCCAAATTCACCAATGCGCTCGACCACGTATTCGAGGTCGGCGTACGTGATTGGCTGAGAACTCAGGATCACCTCCCCTTCTGGGAACCGGCCCTCGGCATAGCGCCCGAGGTCCATTACGATCTCCAGCAGGTCGCCCCGGTTTTCGAGCCGGTTGACCGCATCGTGGATGTCTGGCGGAAGAGCCGCCAGCAGAGCCTCCAGATCGTCAGTGATCACATGTTGCATAGGCAGTTCTATCACCTCATTGTTTGGCGAGAATTGACCGTCCCCAGGCCCTTCACGCCATAGGCCACCCGTTGCTCCAGTGCGGGGACTGTGCGTTGGCGCATAGCCAGCAAGGCCATGTGGCGCACGAGCAGCACGCGGGTCGCGACCTGCTCAAATCCACTATCGCGTAGAGCGGCGATGACAAAAGACTCGTACTCACGCACGTGACAGATGATTGCCCGTGCGCTTTCCTGTTGCAGCCGTTGAATACCAAACCGCAGCAGCGGCGCGGTAAGCTCGGCATGTTCAGGATGAACCAGTATCGAGAGCTGGTGCGGTGCCGATCCGTGACCCCGGCAAATCCGCAGCCAGGCTCCTAAACGAACGCCCACATCACAGACATAGTTTTCGCTTCCCCGTGCGAACGGCAAAGCGGAACCACGCAGCGAGCCAACGTTCAGCTTAGCAAATTCTTCACTATTCTCCAGCAACTCCGCCATCTGCACCTTGTGAGGCGTGACAGCACGATAAAGCTGGTGCAATCCCCACACGTGATGGCGATTCCAGCGCCGGAGTGAAGGCAGGTTGAGGTCAGTCCCCTGCAATGAAGACGCGCCCGACGCCGCATTTTCGCGTGCGGCTTCGCTGTCCGCGCCCTGCGCAGGATAGACACAGGTTAATTCGCGAGCATAGCCTTGAAAGCCAGCGCGTTGAAAGAGTTCCAGTTCTGGAATCTCGTCCTCAACCTTTGCAAAAATACGGAGAATGCCGCGAGAGGCTGCCATTTCAAGAATGTACTCAAGCAATGCGGTCAACACCTCATCGCTGGAGATAGTGCGATGCGTCATCGAGGCCAGGTAGGAAATGTCCCACATGGTGTGCGATGGACGCTCTCGCGCCTGGGCAAAACCAAGAATGCGCCAGTGGTCTTCACAGATCCAGGTGCGAGAGGCAGGGTTCAGCGGGAAGATATTCCTGAGGATAGGGGGCAAAGGATGACGGTCTTCTACCGGCTCCAGCCAGCACACAAACTTTGCCAGTTCATGCTGTTTGCCGCGAGCGCGTCTATCAAGTGAGTAGATGATTCCCGGCAAATCAACATACAGTACCGGTCGTATCATCCATTGCTCCCGCGTCAGTGGTAGGCGGGCGCGATGAATCGCGCCCCTACGTGACGCTCTGCACTATGCGGAGAAAGTAGTGATGAAAACGTGGATCTCCCGAAACCTCCGGATGAAAGGCGGTACCCAGCAGGGTTCCTTCACGGACAGCGACGATGGAACCATCGTCGAGCGTCGCCAGCACCTCTACCCCTGGGCCAACTTCTTCTATCACTGGCCCCCGGATAAAGACTGCATGGAATGGCGCTTCTCCCAGTACCGGTACCGACAGATCAGTTTCAAAACTTTCCCGCTGACTGCCAAATGCATTACGACGTGTGCGAATGTTCATGGAGGCCAGCAATGGCTGATCCGCCTTCGCATTATCCGTCACTTTTGATAACAAAATTAAGCCCGCACATGTTCCCCAGATGGGGATGCCATCTCGAATTGCCTGCCGTAACGGTTCGTCCAGGCCATACATGACCATTAGTTTGCCGATGGTCGTACTTTCACCACCTGGTACTATTATACCATCTAATTCTTCTAATTGCCTGGGTAAACGCACCGCCCGGCCTTCAACTCCAAGTTCGGCTAGCATCTTCAGGTGTGCTTCAAAATCACCCTGTAATGCTATTACGCCGATACGCGCCTTCGGGTTGTATGTATCCATAACCGCATCGCCCCTACCACTTTTTTCCACGACTACCAACCGCGAACGGCCATGCGCTCTTCCGCGGGCAGCGTATCCAGGTTAATACCTACCATCGGCGCGCCAAGATTTTTCGACACCTGGGCCAGAATCTCCGGGTCCTCAAAGTGCGTCGTCGCCTGCACAATCGCCCTGGCTCGCTCCAGATGCTTTCTGTTCCGCTCAGCCGACGGCAGATCAATACTTGACTTGAAAATGCCGGAGCCAACAAAGATGCCTTCCGCGCCCAGCTTCATCATCAGCGCGGCATCAGCCGGTGTCGCCACACCGCCCGCCGAGAAGTTCACCACCGGCAATTTGCCAGTCTGAGCCACCTCTTTCACCAGTGAATAGGGAACGCGCATCTGCTTGGCTTCAGCTTTCAACTGCTTCTCGTCCCCTGCTTCAAAGAGTTCGTGCAGGTGGCTCAAACCACTCATCACGGCGCGCATATGGCGCACGGCCTCAACGATATTGCCGGAGCCAGCCTCGCCTTTGGTGCGCAGCATGGCCGCGCCCTCGTTCACGCGGCGCAGCGCCTCGCCCAGATCGCGTGCGCCGCACACGAATGGCACGCTGAACTGGTGCTTTTCAACGTGGAACTGCTCATCGGCAGGGGTCAGCACCTCAGACTCGTCGATGCAATCGACGCCGATAGCCTGAAGAATTTCGGCCTCGACGAAATGGCCGATGCGGCAC
>DASTKE010000868.1:0-2263 GCA_035716105.1 Ktedonobacteraceae bacterium
GGCGGAGCCGACGATCTGCGGGAGCGCGTTGGCGATATTGATCACGCCGAGGTCCTTCCCACGTGCGTTGGCCGATGGCAAAAGCTGCGTGATGAGCGCTATGTCGATGCCGAGGTAGGCCCCAAAGCCAATTCCGAGCACGGCACCGGCAAGCATGACGGCGGGCCAGGTCTGGAAAAAGGCGAGTATCAGCATAGAAAGCGCGATCACCAGGCTGGCTGCCATGACAAACACCTTACGGCGCTGGAATTTGTCGGAGAGAACGCTGCTGGTGATGGAAGCAATCAGCAATGTACCCGTCAGGATGCTTTGAAAGGTTGTGACGCCCTGGGCCGCGTTCTGGTAATGCACGGCGTCTTGCAGGAAGTAGAGCAGGTAACCCAGCGCGATATAGTAGCTGAGGTAGACCAGGAAGCGCGTGAGCCACGCCCAGCCGAAGTCGGGGTGCTTGACGGGATTGATCCAGAAGCCAGCCAGAAAGGTTCCGAGCGAAAAACGCGGCGCGGCCCCTCTGGGAAGCGGTTTGTCACGCAGCACCAGCACGAACAGGGTCATGACGACGAGCAGAATGGCGGCAAAGGTGTAATAGGAAAGCTGCGTCGATTTGACCACCCGCGACACGAGCACGGAACCAATGATGGCACCAAATGGCAGGGCGAGACTGACAAACGTCGACACTGTGGCGCGCTGGCGCACAGGTATCTGATCGGGAACGACGGCGGAGAGTCCGGCCAGCACGGCATTGGCGGCGATGTGGAAGATGGCCCACCAGATGACCAGGCTAACGAAGCCGGAAGCGTTGGCCATCAATCCAAGCGTTGCCGCCGAGCAGATGGTACCGATGATGAACCAGGGACGGCGGCGTCCCAGTCGCGAGGTCGTGCGGTCGCTCAACGCCCCGGCGATGGGATTGGTCACGATGGCGGCGAAGACTCCGACCGCCGTGGCGATGGCAAGATTGCTGAATCTCCGCACCGGATCGAACGCGGCTATCTGCGTTGGCAGCAATATCTGGCTGATTGGTAAGATGCTGAGCCAGACAACCATGTTCGCCAGCGACAACAGGAACTGAAAACCGGCGCTTACCGCCTTCGTAGGCTCCTGCAGCGCTTCTGGCACATCACTGCCAGCAGGGGTGAGAGCAGGACTTATTGTATCGATAACAGACGAATCCGCCATGACGAACGCCTCCTTTTCCTTCTATATCGTCACATATCGGCATGTATCGTTCAGATTAGCAGGAAAACGAGAAGATCAGGAGATAATCCGGTGGAGAAACGACGCGAAATCGTAGAAAAGGGTTATGGTTCTGCAACCAGAATTGTGCTCCTAAAATAATGCCCCGTAAGCGTTCTTCCACTGGAGCTATGTTCATAGCATTACCACCCGGACGGTAAAGCGAAACGATTGAAGGTAGCAAAAGCGATACCAGTACCAACAAAAGGAGAGCAAACATCATGACGCAACAGGCACGAACTCCCAATGTGTTTGAACTCACAGGAGATGGAGTTCACATTCTCTACCAGGCCATCCACTTCATCGATGAACCCACCCTACCACAGTTTTCGTATCAAGATGGACAGTACGACCTCACTTTCCACAAAGATGAGATTCGCACGCAGCAAAGCGAGCTTGGCACCCTGGTCTCCGTCTCATTGCAGAGAACCGTCGACACTGGTGCGACTGTCCTGACCCTGTTCCTGCCAGCCATCAACCTGGGCGGCGGTACCGAGGCCAATTTTGAGACCCTGGCCATTATCAGCCGCACGCTGGGCCTCATACCAGGCGAAGGGGCCAGGGAAATCTACGAGGCTGTGTTGCACCTGCAAGGAGTTGCCCGCTTAGTTCCCCTGTTGTAAAACGTTCTCAAGCAAGAGTTAAAAGGCAGGTGCGATGTTTGACGAAACATCGCACCTGCCTTTTCGCGCTTCAGATCAAGAGAACCTGCAATGGCTCTTTACGCCTCTGATGGACGAACCTCGTAATGGCTGACATACGGGAGGCGTTGGAGAAAGGTCTTGAGATAGGCAGGATCGCCGGGACGAAGCGTCACAACACCGAAATAGCACATGTTCTCTTCGGGAAAAGGCTCATAGTCTTCGTCCGCCGTTTGCGGGTCATAATCGATTTGCTGCTCGCGGACAACGATTTCACGCTGCATGAGTGCTTGCAACGTCGCTACAGCTTCCAGATCTCCTTCATCCTGTACATCGCCCTCAGCACTGATGCGCGCCGCCAGCCGTCCCGTCTTCACGTCATAAAT
>DASTKE010000869.1:0-4756 GCA_035716105.1 Ktedonobacteraceae bacterium
ATGCCGCACGTGCGTGGTTTGCTCTCGCGCTCGTTGGCGCGGAGAAAAGAAAATGCTCGTTCACTCATGCAACTGTCCTCCTGTTCACTCCAGCCAGCAGTTCCGTCAACTGGGACACATCGATCGTCTCCAGGTGCGCAACCGCCTCCGCAAGCGCCTGGCGTAGCTGCCTCTCCGTGTAGGGAGCCGCCAGGCGCTCAAATTTCGCCTCCGCCTGATCCCAGGTGGGAGGCCGGGTGGAAAATCCCACGTAGTCCTATTTCTCGAGATGGAGCACGTCGACCTCGATGCGCTCGATCTCTGCTGGCCGCACCTGGTAAAATTCCTTGAGTTCCAGGACGCCCTCCAACGCCGACTGTGCGTAGAACTCGGCAAAGCAATCACAATCCGCTCGCCCGCGCCTCCACGTCATAGGTTGACTCGTGCCAGGCCGGGCAGATGGGACCCACTGTAAGATACTCGCGCCCCCACGTCGTATAATGATCGTGTACTGGTCAGCTTCACACTCATGAGGCAGGAACTTTTGGCACAAATGAACTTTTGCCGTTCTCCCAGGTGTTCAGGCATGCGGGACGGGACGTTTCTGAGGAAGAAGACCGGGATCAGCTCTGTGCTTCTTCCTCAATTTCGTAACGCGTCATCACCGGCACCACTTTCCCAAGCAAGTTGATCACCGGGCAGTAGCGCGTGGTGGACAGCTCGATGGCACGCTCTACCGCTCGCGGATCGATGGTGGTTCCTTTCACCCGGTAGAGCACTTCGAACCGCGTATAGACTCTCGGATGTTGCTCTGCCCTGCTCCCCTGGACCTCCACGCGCAGGCCGCTCACCTGCTGGCGTTTTTTGCGCAGGATCGAGATGACATCCATCGCCGTGCAGCCGGCCATGGCCAGCAGGAGGAGGCGGTGCGGCTGGGGGCCAACGTCCGCTCCCCCAACACTCGCCTCGGCATCGAGGTCAATGCGAACGTCGTCAATGGCCCCCGCAAAGTGCATCCCATCTACGAGCGTGGCAGAGGCCGATTCCAGTTCCTGGTGTTGGTTCTCTGTATCCATCTGAAACACCTCCTCATGCTTGCGAGAGGATCCCTTGTTTCTCCAATTTATCAAGGAGCAAATGGAAATAGACGAAGCCTGCATACGGGTGCCATGGCGACGTGAGCTCCCTGACCTTTTCGTAGGGAGGTTTCTCCTCGAGATGGAGGAGCCGTTGCAGATTCTTTTGCGCGCCGACATCATCTCCTGGAAAGCTATCCAGTCGGCCTAATCCTCTGAGCAAGACATATTCTGCCGTCCAACGGCCAACGCCTCGTATTGACGATAAGGACGCCTTTGCCTCTTCATCGTTCGTTGCCTCAAGTAGTGAAAAATCTCGCTGGTTCTTCACGAGCGCTGTTGCCAGTTCAGTGATGGCTCGCGCTTTCTGATGGCTCAACCCCAACATTCGTATGTGCTCTACGGAAGTGTCTGCTAATGCTGCCGGCTCGGGAAACGCAGAGAGCGCGGCCTGAGCATCATCAAACGGTATGCCATACGTTGCGGTGAGCCGATTCAGCAGCAGAATTCCTACATCCAGGCTCACTTGTTGGCAGGCGAAGGCATTGAGCAGTGCTTCGAACAGGCTGGGAAAACGGGGCGGCTTCAGCCCCAGGAAGTGTTGAGCGAGAGGAGACAAGAGGGGATCCTTCTCTGCCAGCGTATAAAATCCCGTGACATCGACCTGTAAGCCAAGCATACGCTGAAGTGCTTCGCTGATCCTTGACGTTCTCTGCTCAATAGGGGCAGTGCTCGATACGTTGACCAGCAACTCCGAGTGGTTGTCTGTGTGCCGTTGCGACACGCAGACTTTCACAGGTGTGTGATCAACGAGAAGTATGCGCGTGTAGACCGTCCCATCCCACTGATCGATCCTGTTGTGCGTTCTTCTGCGGAGTGCCCACACGGTCAAATCCAGGCGAAAAGGGGAGCGTGGTTGTATAAGAAACGATTCCTGGATCATGGGTATTCCTGCGATCGGAGCGCGTGCTGTTTGCTTTCTATACACTGGAAGAGCTTCTGGAAAGAATCGATGAACTTTTGCACCCCCTCCTCTTGCAACTGCCGAGTGACCTGGTCGTAGTGTATCCCGACTTCCTCCAACGCAGCCATTTCAGCCTGCGCCTGTGAGAGGTTCTCTTCGATGGAGAGGCGCACCTGGCCATGGTCGCGGAAGGCATCGAGGGTTTTGAGTGGCATGGTATTCACCGTGTCGGGACCGACCAGTTCCTCGACGTACCGCACATCACGGTAGGCCGGATTTTTCGCGCCCGTGCTGGCCCACAGGGGTCGTTGGACGTGTGCGCCGCGCTGCTTGAGCGCCGCAAAGCGCGATCCACCGAACAGATGTTTAAACTCTTGGTAGGCCAGGCGCGCATTGGCAATGGCTGCGCGGCCTCGAAGCGCTTTAAGTTGCTGCTGCTGGGCACTTTCAGTGGTGGCTTTGATCTTCTCCTCGAGCAATTGGTCGACCAGCACATCGACGCGGCTGACGAAAAAGCTCGCCACCGAGGCGATGTGGCTGATGTCTTTGCCTGAGGCCTCGCGCTCTTCTAGTGCGCCGAGGTAGGCCTCGGCCACCTGGCGGTAGTTCTCGAGGGAGAAAATCAGCGTAATGTTGATATTGATGCCCGAGGCTATCGCCCGGCGGATGGCGGGGACGCCTGCTGGAGTGGACGGGATCTTGACCATCAGGTTGGGCCGATCAATGGTGTGCCAGAAGCGGCGCACTTCTGCCAGGGTTCCTTCGGTATCGTGTGCCAGGTAGGGGGAGACTTCGATACTCACAAACCCATCCTGCCCGTTCGCCTGATCATAGATGGGGCGCAGCAGGTCAGCCACCGTCCGTTCATCGGTCATCGCCAGCGCTTCGTAGATCTCCTTGGGGCCTTTGCCCTCCTTGAGCAACTGCTGCATCTGCTCATCGTAGGTGGTATCGTGGGTAATCGAATGTTCAAAAATGGTGGGATTGCCGGTCGCGCCGGCGAGACCATCCTCGTCGACCAGACGTCCAAATAGGCCGGAGCGCAGTTGTCCCCGGTCAATGTCATCGAGCCAGACACTTTGCCCAAGTGCCTTGAGTTCCAGTAATGGATTGGTCATGGTGTTGTCTCCTTTTCTCGGCGTACACTGCGCCGATTATCGGTACTTTGTTGACTAGGGAATTTTGCTCGATGCGGCTGTGGTACGTCTTCATAGACAAGCCGATCTGGGCCGCCACGACCATGAAGACGAATCGCTTTCATTCCGCTGTGTTCCTCCTTTCTTTTCGACATGTTCGAGATCATGAAGAAAAGAATAGCTCAGCTTTTCTGCGCACTGACTGCTAGAGTAGTACATCACGAGACGATATGTTGCTCTGTGTAATATATAATCCGAAAATTGCCAGGGCAGACCCGATTCACATCACAAATCAGTCACAATCTCGCTTTCCGCCTGTCACAAGGACCTTTGACACAGTGATACTGTCCTTTCTGATGCCCGTTCCCCCCTCTTCTGAAAAAGTCCCCCTGGCAAGCTCAGGTAGGAATTAGCCCGCCTGAGCCAAAGGCTCAATGGTCACCTGGTTGCCCAAGCGTTCCAGTTGACGAATAAGCCGTTTCTCGATGGCCTGGCGGTCGCGTTCCTCAAAGAACGTCTCTCCTCGCTCTTGGTAGGAGGTACGGTCCATTAAAAGGTGATAGATAATGACGAGGATACTATGCGCAACGGCCATTGCCGCCCTTTTGACCCCACGTCGGCTGGCAATACGACGATACTGCGCTGCAAGATAGCCATGTTTCTGACGAGCGGCCGCATGAGCCACCTGGATCAAGAGTTGACGAGCGTAGGGGTTGCCTTTGCGAGTCTTGCCGCTGAGTCGCTTGCCGGCGCTCTCATGATTGCCCGGACAGATGCCGACCCAGGACGCCAGGTGTTTGGCCGAGGGGAACTGATCCATCTTGATGCCAATTTCTGCGAGCAGACCCTGAGCCACTCGCTGGCTGATGCCTGTCACCTGATCGATGAGTTCGATCGCTTCCTGCCAACTCAGGGCAGCCGACTCGTCTGAGGGCGGTGTCCCCTCAGGCGAGTCGGAAAGCAGCGCGTCGGGAGGCGCACTGAGGTGTTCCTGCTCAGCAGGAGGCTCTGGTGGAGTAAAGCGATGGGCAATTTCCTCGGTGACCCGTCGAATCGCCTCATCCAGATGCTTGATCAGGGCCAGATGTTGGCCAAGCAGGAAGCGGTGATGGGCCGTCACTTTGCCAGTCAAGGCTCGCTCTAGTTGCTGCTGGCTGGCCTGCACCCGTCCCACCGCCAATGAGGCCAGCCGCACCGGGTCGCTTTCTCCCTGCACGACCGCCTGCAGGATCAGTTGCGCCGCTTTGCCCATCACATCGGAGACCACGTCCCCCAACTTCAGGTTGGTATCTTCCAACGTCTTCTGCAGCCGATTCACCTCCCGCGCGCGCTCCTCGACCAGACTGGTGCGGTAGTGTGTCAGTTCGCGCAATTCACGCTGCGGAGCCGAGGGGATGAAACTGGCGGAGAGCAGTCCGTGTGCCAGCAAATCAGCGATCCACTCCGCGTCACGTACATCGGTGTCGGGTAGCAGGATGCTGTTACCAGCACCCCGCCCCCTAAGAACTGCTCGTGAAACTTTCGCGTCAAGCAGCTCAAGCCTTTCCAACGCCCTTTGCAGAACGCGGTTTCTCCACGTGTAAACCCTGGCTGTGTAATTG
>DASTKE010000870.1:0-3440 GCA_035716105.1 Ktedonobacteraceae bacterium
GCAACGCCGACGATCACAAGTTTGTGGACAAACTTACGCGGCATAAAGCTCTCCAAATATCAATAGACACACTACAATACGATAACATACCAAGATAAACGGAGATACAACTGCCTTTGGGTGTTTTTTGTCGCTTGCTTCCATCCCGTCATTTCCCTATCCCAACCCTTTGCATTTGTTCTAATCGTCTCATATAATTGGTAGGGACTAACAAAAGGAAACAAACTATATAAAAAGTAAGAGCCATAAGGAGGCCCAGAAGCATGGCAGAGATCGCATTCCGCAATGTTACGAAGCAATATCCAGGGGCAAGTCGTCCCGCCGTCGATGATGTCACCTTCGATGTCGGAGAGGGCGAGACCTGTATGCTGCTGGGGACATCCGGTTCCGGCAAGACCACGCTTTTGCGCATGGTTAACCGGCTGATCGAACCAACCTCTGGCGAGATTGTGATGGATGGCAAGAACATCCTCAAAGAGAATCCCATCCAGTTGCGCCGCCGCATGGGGTACGTGATCCAGCAGGTGGGCCTCTTCCCGCACATGTCGATTGCCGAGAACATCCGCGTGCCGGAGGAGATCTCCGGTGGCTGGTCGAAGCAGCAGATGCGAGAGCGGGTAGACTCACTGCTCAAGCTGGTCGGACTTGAGCCTGACGAGTATCGCTCACGCTACCCCCGCCAGTTATCAGGCGGGCAGCAGCAGCGCGTGGGATTGGCGCGAGCGCTGGCAACCGATCCGGCCATCCTGCTGATGGATGAACCCTTCGGCGCGCTGGACGCCATCACCCGCGCCCGAATGCAGCAGGAGTTGCTGAATATCCAGCGCGGTGTGCGCAAAACTATCCTCTTTGTGACGCACGATGTTGAGGAAGCCTTCAAGCTGGGCGACAAAATCGCCGTAATGTCCGAGGGGCAACTGATGCAGACCGGCACTCCCATTGACCTGCTGGCACACCCGGCCAACGCCTTTGTCAGCAAGCTGGTCGGCGCGGACAGCATCTTGCGCCAGTTGGAATACCTGCCGGTCACAACGGCGATGGTAGCCGAACTCCCGCCCAACGCGGCTCCCACGAGCGGTGCGCCTCCATCCTGCCCGTCAACCGCGACACTTTTACAGGCCATGTTCATGCTGATCGAGAAAAACGTGACCGCCCTGAGTGTCTACGACGAAGACAACAATCAGATCATCGGCTATGTCACGTTGGGTACCATCAACCACGAGATTACGAGATCAGGGAGCCGGGAACAAACCGTGGCCCAATAGTGGTGATGCAATGCAGGGCAAACGACGTATATATGCAGAGAATGCCCCTTTCCGGGGAACATGCAGAAAAAATGTCCTAATTTGCCCTGCAAAGCCTTGATTCCTGAGCCGGGGACATGACTATAATCTATGCATATTGTCTGAGAGGCAAAACTATTTTGCAAGGCAACAAAGGAGCTGATACATGCCCACAACAGTTTATTTGATGGATAACCGGCCCGAAGCGGTCTCTTCGGCACATTGGGGAGATGAGCGAAGGTTCGCCTCTCGTGCATCTAGTGCCGTCTCTTCAACCCGTTGGAGAGATACTATTTCAACAATTTCTGCTGCCGCCTTCCTTAAAGCTCTGTTGAAACTCCTCGCAACCGATGCCCTTATCCAGGCAGTCCAGAAGCAAGATACACAAAGTTCTCCCGGTTCTCTTACCCTCGCCAGCATCGCAAGAACACGATCCCGAAGGAACGAAACTGCTCGTGCAGAGAGAGGAATGTAGACGAGTATATACTGTGCGAGGGCGTATGTTGCGCCTTCAGAAGGAGTTTCATGCACTATATCCTCCAACCTTACAACTACGATCTGTCTGACCCTGAGAGCATTCCCAACTTGTTTTTGAAGCATCTCTCCCTGGTCGGCATCACGATGTTGATTTCGCTTATCATTGCCATTCCCCTGGGATTGCTGGTGGCCCGCTACCGGAAAGCTTACTTTCCGACGATCACCATTTCTGGCCTGCTCTATACCATTCCCAGCATCGCCGCGTTTGCCCTGTTGATCCCCTTTACCGGAATATCACCGGCAACCGCTATCATTCCCATGGTGCTCTATAACCAGCTTGTATTAATCCGTAACACAGCGGCCGCCGTAAATGGTATAGATCCCTTGCTCATCGAGGTGGGCCGGGCAATGGGCATGACATCGCGGCAGATACTGTTCCGCGTGACGCTGCCGCTGGCGCTGCCTGTAATTGTGGCCGGTATTCGCATCGCCACGGTGACGACGGTGGGTATCGCGGCGCTGGCGGCGCTGGTAGGGCAGAGCAACCTGGGAGACCTGATTTTCCAGAATCTCGCCTCCTTCGATCCCGATGCCATTGCCGCCGGTGCGATCTTGACAGCGGCCTTCGCCGTTGCCGCCGATCTCCTGTTACTGGCCTTACAGGTCGGTCTGAACCGTGGCCGAAGTGCCACGGCGGTTGCATAAAGGAGGGTCTGCGCGAGATGGCATATCTCAACTTTATACTCGACCCCAAAAACGACTTCCTGGGGAAGACGAGCCAGTATCTCCAACTCTGCGGCGTTTCGATTGTGGTGGCAATTCTCATCGGCGTGCTACTGGGCGCGCTTGTCTCGCGCAACGCTGTTCTGGCCTTTGTTGCCATCAACCTGAGCGGCTTGATGCGCGCCATTCCCATTATCGCCGTCCTGCTGATTTTTGTGCCTATTCTGGGTCTCGGTTTCACACCCTCCATTATCGCCCTGATTGTGCTGGGTATACCGCCGATCCTGATCAACACCTACACAGGCATTCGCGGCATCGACCCGGCCATGATTGACGCCGCAAAGGGCATGGGCATGACAGCTTTGCAGATCGCCACTCGCATCCAGGCCCCGCTTGTGCTGCCCCTGGTCGCGGCAGGCGTGCGCACCTCGGCGGTGCAGATCGTGGCGACGGCCACCCTGGCCGCGTTCATCGGCGGTGGCGGCTATGGAGACTACATCGTCGACGGCATCAACGTCTTCAATTATACGGAACTCATTGTTGGCGCGGTCGCCGTAGCTATTCTAGCAATTGTCGTAGAGGTGTTTATGAGTTGGCTCCAGCGTACCCTGACTCCTGCCGGTTTGAAAGTGCAGGAGCAGGTAGCTGTCGCCAAAGCATGAACGAGTTCGCGCAGGAGCGCGTCTCGCTTCCTGCGCTTAGCGAGTTCTTGATATGTTCAAGGAGGTAGCAATGGCTCTTCTGAAACGTTTATTCGGAGCGAAGTTCCTGCTGGCACTCGCTCTCATTCCCATGCTCATCCTGTCGGCATGTGGCAGCAGCGGGAACGGCTCGACCGGTTCGAGTGGCGGCGGCACGCCTGCCCCTACGAAGGTACCGATAACGGTGGGCAGCAAACTTGATCCCGAAGCCCAGTTGCTCGGTGAGATGTATGTCTTGCTGCTGCGAAAGGCTGGC
>DASTKE010000871.1:0-2662 GCA_035716105.1 Ktedonobacteraceae bacterium
GATTACGGAGGCGCGGCGCATCATCACCAAAAAAGGCGACCCGATGTGCATCATCAAGCTGGAGGACATGTACGGCTCAATCAGCGTCACCGTCTTCCCCAAACTCTACGAACAGACCTCCGAACTGTGGGTCGAGGATACGGTGGTGATTGTCGAGGGCGAGGTGCAGGTGCGCAACGACGAGCCGACCATCCTCTGCAACAGGGCCGAGCCATTCACCGGCATGGAAGAGGAGATGGACCGCAAGCAGTACCACGTCTGGCTGACGCTGGAATTGAGCGGCGAGGATGAACGCTCCATCTCTGATGATAAAATGAAGGTGCTGGACATATACAATAGCATCCGCGACAAGCCCGGTCGCGACCACTACGATATCCTGGTCGTCAACCATGAATGGCAGGTAGTGATGACGCCAGGTGACAACACGCTGCACTATTGCCCAGAGTTACACGAAAAGCTTGTCGCTCTACTTGGCAAAGAAGCCGTTGAAGTGAAACAGGTAGACAGGTAAACATCACCATAACGCTTGACGGCGTCGCCGTCAAGCGTTATGGTTGTTTTATCCTTTATCCTGTACAACCGGATATGCTCTTAAAACGTACCAGATGTAGGGCTAGTGCTGGAACAATAAGGTTTTCCAATCGAACACGGGAATACTCACGTAGGGCCTCGATCAATCGCGGCCCCACGAAAATCCCGGTTTTGGTCGTGAAAATTCATTATTCTGGCAGAGCGTTTTTTTGCCCTTCCATGCCTGGAGAAAAAGGTATTAATTGTGAGTTCTCATTATCAGGGGTCATCGTCTCAACGGCCAGACCCGAACGCGGGCGCGAATGCAAGCGGAAACCCGGCTCCGAACGCAAACGTCAATCCGCAGGCTGACTCCAATGCCGGTACGAATGCGAACAGTGGCAACCCCCAACCAAATTCTGAGCATTGGGAACCCTGGGAACCGGATGAGTTGGTCAGTGAAGAGACACAGCCACATCCCGCTGTACCTCGCTCTGCGGACGCGATCAATCGCGCCCCTACTGCTGGCACTCCGCCTCCGGCGAGCCAGAGCAGCAGTCCGCAGAACTATGCCCAGTTCATGCACCGCGAACATGTCACAAATCCGCTGCCTGCCTATCCTTTCCAGCCTGTGTATCCTCCCTCAGCTCAAGCTCCGGCTTACCCGCAACCACAGCAAGGGCAGGGACAGCAGGCCGCTCAACCGCCAGCGCAACAGCAGCCTGGGACACCGGCTCCCTACCAGCCAGGTGCGCAATCACACCCCAATTATCCAGCCCATCCTGCATACCCGCCGTACCCAGGTAGCCCCGGCGGCTATCAGGCGGCTCAACCGTCCTATCCGGGATATGCCCCGTACCCACAGTATCCCGCCTATCCCGGTTACAGTCAGGCTCCTTATCAGCAACCATATGGGTATGGCTATCCGCCGGGGCCGTATGCTCCTTACGGGTGGCAACCGCAGCCGAAGCGCGACGGCTATCAACTGGCAATGTCGATTGTGGGTTTGATTGGTTCAGGGCTGGCGATCCTGGGTGGGGCTGTTTGCGCCTTTTTTGCCGTATTGCTCGCCCTTGTTCCCACTACTGCCAGCCAGCTACCCGCCTCGCAGTTGTTTAGTGGGATGCTCACCTTGCTGGCCTTTGCCTGTGCCGGGTTGATCGGTGGCAGCTTTAGCCTGTATCACAGCATCCGGGGCCTGATGCAAAAGACATCGACGCGCTTCACCCTGCCACCATTCTGGATTTTTGTGATTCTCTACGCGGTGGCGATTGCGATTGGCTTTGTGCTGAAGGCCAATAAAATGGCTGTCACCCACGCGCCGCTGACGGCCTTCCTGATCGCCCTGACCGCCATCTTCCCGGCGCTGGCCCTGCTCGCTATCGGCGTTCGACGCCTGCGCAACCAGGGAAACTGGCCCACCACCTGGCGGCGCTTCACGCTTGCCTTGACCAGCGGAGCCACTCTGGGTATCGGCCTCGCGCTGCTGCTGGAACTGGGGGTGATTCTCCTGCTGGCACGCGGAGCGATGGCGACCAATCTCACGCAGTGTATCGATAAACCTGATTTACCTGTCTGCCAGCAAAACCCCGCCGTCTTTGGCCTGATTATCATTGTGGCCGCGCTGGTCGCGCCGCTGGTCGAGGAGACGGTCAAGCCTCTGGGCGTTGCCCTCTTCATGGGGCGCGTGCGCAGCGCGTCAGAGGCGTTCATTCTGGGTATGGCCGCAGGTATCGGCTTTAATCTGATCGAGACGGTGGGCTATATCGGCACCGGCTATCACGATTGGGTAGACGTGGCGCTGCAGCGCACGGCGACAGGTCTGTTGCACGGCTTCGGGGCCGCGATGGTGGCGCTCGGCTGGTACCAGCTCACCCATGCCAAAGACAGGCGCTTCCTCCAGGCGTTCGGCTGCTGGCTCTATGCTGTTTTGCAGCATGCCATCTGGAACGGCTCGGTCACGCTCGTGCTGCTGCCTGCCCCGATTGGGCCGCTGCTCAATAGCTGGAACCTCAACCTGGGCTTCACCACGCTGCCATTTCCAGAGATCATCAACATCGTTGAAGCTATTCTCTTCTTCCTGTTTTTCCTGTACATGACCGGCAGACTGAGGCGCACCACGCCGCCACCCGAATCATCACCCACTGAGCAG
>DASTKE010000872.1:0-6008 GCA_035716105.1 Ktedonobacteraceae bacterium
CAGATCACGTAGGGCCGCGATTGATCGAGGCCAGCGCCGATTATGAACTTGAACAACCAGGATCGGCAATGTCATTCTGAGCACAGCGAAGAATCTTCGGAGGGGGAGGCAGATTCTTCGCTGCGCTCAGAATGACAGCTCCATACCGGTTTTGGTCGTTAATCTTCATTATCGGCCTCTCAGGCGGGCCGATAAATCGCGGCCCTACGTAATTGATGTTGCAGCAAGGAGGGAAAGCGGGTCATGGAAGAGGCGGTTATCCTTTCAGCAGTGCGTACAGCCATCGGGCGCTATGGTGGTGGCCTCAAGGATGTGCGCCCGGATGATCTGGCCGCGCTGGCGATTACAGAGGCGGTGCGACGGGCAAATATTGACATGGAAAGCGTTGAAGATGTCATTCTCGGCTGCGCCAATCAGGCTGGCGAGGATAACCGGAATGTGGCGCGTATGGCGCTGCTGCTGGCGGGTCTGCCTGCGCATGTCGCGGGACAGACGGTCAACCGGCTCTGCGGCTCTGGACTGCAGGCGGTCAACAGCGCGGCACAGGCCATCCAGGTCGGCGCGGGCGACACCTTCGTCGCGGGTGGTGTGGAGAGCATGACGCGAGCGCCCTTCGTGATGGGCAAGGCGGAGAGCGCGTTCAGCCGCAGCGCACAGATCTACGACACGACCATCGGCTGGCGCTTCGTCAATCCCCGGCTCTCGGCCATGCACCATCCCTACAGCATGGGCGAGACGGCGGAGAACGTGGCGGAGAAATACGGCGTGAGCCGCGCCGACCAGGACGCCTTCGCCCTGCGTAGCCACCAGCGAGCGGTAGCCGCGCAGAAGTCCGGGCGCTTCGCCGAAGAGATCATTCCCGTCTCCGTGCCACAGAAGAAGGGCGAACCCCTGATCGTCAGCCAGGATGAGCAGCCGCGCCCTGATACCTCGCTGGCGGCGCTGGCAAAGCTCAAACCCGCCTTCCACAAGGATGGCACCGTCACGGCTGGCAACTCGTCCGGCATCAACGATGGCGCTGCCGCCCTGGTCATAATGGCGGGGAGCCGGGCGGAGCAGCTTGGCTTGCAGCCACAGGCGCGTATCATTGCAACGGCGGTGGCCGGGGTCGATCCTGCCTACATGGGGCTGGGACCCGTTCCCGCCTCGCGCAAAGCCTTGCAGCGCGCTGGTTTGAGCATCAAGGACATCGACCTGGTCGAACTGAACGAGGCGTTCGCGGCCCAGAGCCTGCAATGCGTCCGCGAGCTTGAGATCGACGAGGAGAAGCTGAACGTGAATGGCGGCGCGATCGCCCTGGGTCATCCCCTCGGCTGCAGCGGCGCACGCATCCTCACCACGCTTCTGCACGAGCTTGAGCGGCGCGGCGGTCGCTACGGCCTCGCCACCATGTGCATCGGCGTCGGCCAGGGCATCGCCACCATCATCGAACGCCTATAAATCGGCCCCTACTCCTCTGTCAACCTTAAATCGACGGGGACGCAGCATCCGCGTGAGGGAAGTCGTAGGGGCGACGCCTTGAGGCCGTCCGGGAGGCTGTCCGGGGGACAGAGACGGCGAGAGACGGACGCCCGCCCTGTGCCGAGGGTGGCTCTCACGGGCGAGCACAAGGCGTCGCCCCTACAAATTCCCTCATCGATTCAGGGTCGCCCTACGAGATGATTGCCCCCTTCAGGGCGGATTGGTAGGCTTCCCAGAGTTGGGGGACGGTATGGTAATCTTTCATCTCTGAGGGCGGAATCCAGCGCATCTGGACGGCTTCCCAATCGGTGTGAATCTCGTCCGGCTGGTAGACCTCGAAAATGAAGGGGTGGACGAGAAATTCGCGGTTTAACGACGGTTCGGGCTGCGAGATCACCTCGCCGCGCCGCAGCATACGAACCTGATCGGGCAGCAGGCCCGTCTCCTCACGTATCTCGGTGTAAGCCTGCTCATCCGGCGACACGCCTGGCTCGATAAAACCGCTGATGCTGCCCCACTGGCCCTGGTAGCTGCCCACGCGCTGGCTGCGCTGCACGATCAAAATGCGGGCTTCCTCGCCATCAAAACGTGTCAAAAAACAACTTACAACCGGTGTGGGACGCAATTCCGGCGCGTTCTGTTGTTGGGCTTGCATTTCCATTTCTCCTACTCCTATTTTTCATAGTGACACGCATTGACATGTCAACGTTTATCAAATACCAACCTATTCGTCATCGTAGTGCGTTAGAGAAGCTACTATCCCGGAGGAGCATCTACTAACATGAAAGTACACAATCCACCCGTAGAGAGACAGGGTGGCTTATCCGAACCTGAAGTTGTAACCACACCTGCATCAACCGGTGCAGGAATACCGCGACAGCGAAGATGGTATACATCGCTTGTCCCCTGGTGGCTGGCGACACTGGCTGTAGCGCCCATCTTCATCGTCACCCGGATTATCTTCCTGCTGCTGACGTATTTCGGCGTTGTCCTGTTCAACGTCCCCAACTATTCCCTGCACGCGCTGCGCCTGCACACAGTGGTGTACGCCTGGTATCGCTGGGATGCTGGACATTACACAGCGATTGCCACTCATGGCTACGTCAGACTGCCGGACGCCGCCTTTTTTCCACTGTATCCCGCGCTGATACACGTGCTCAGTATACCACTGCACCACAGCGCGTTGGTGAACGGAATGCTGATCTCCAACGCGGCCTTCCTCGGCACGTTGATCGTCCTGTACCGGCTTGTGGAGACGGAATTCGACCGCGAAACGGCTCAGAGGACTGCCCTCTACCTGGCGATCTTTCCCACGGCGCTGTTTTTCTTTGCCGCCTACAACGAGTCGCTCTTCCTGCTCTTCCTGCTGCTCTGCTTCTATGCGCTGCGGCGCGGCTCGTGGTGGCTGGCCGGATTGTGGGGCTGCCTGGCAACGCTGACGCGCTCCCTCGGCCTCATACTCGCGATAGTCTTCCTCTACGAGTTTGTGCGGCAGGTCTTCCCGCAACTCCGGCAGGCATGGCAAGAACAACAGGCTGAATGGGCTAAACGAGTTACACAGACGTTGAAACTGCTGGCCGGTCTGCCTGCTGGCCTGCTCATTCCATTGGGACTGAGCATCTACGCCTACTACCTCAATCTGCGCCTTCACGACCCCCTGGCCTTTTCGCACGCGCAGGTTTACTGGCGGCTTGGCCTCAATCCACCCTGGTACGCGCCGGTCGTCGCGATCAAAAGCATGACCACTTTTTCACCCTACACCTTTTCCACGGCGCACAACATCATTGATATGACAGCGCTCGTCTTCTCCATTGTCTTGCTCGTGCTCTGCTTCGTCGGGCCGGAGCGCTTTTCGATCAGCCAGTGGAGTATGCCCCTGTTCTGCCTGCTCGCGCTCTCGTACCCCTTGCTCTTTCCTGGCACCTCTTACAACCCGCTGCCCTCGATGGAGCGTTTTGCGCTGGAACTGTTCGCATCATTCATCGTGCTGGCCCACTTCGGGCGTCGCCCCTGGGTCAACCAGGCGTATCTGATGCTGGCCCTCCCCATGCTCGCCTTCTTCACCCTCCAATTCCTGACAGGACATTGGACAGTCTAAGCAAATAAAAAACCGCGAAAACGGTGCGAAATGGCTTGTGAACCCGTCATTTCGCGCCGTTTTCGCGGTTTTTTACTGTTTATCCCCAATAGCTTCCTCTTGCGTTCTTGACAGTATGATGAATGCTCCTATATAGTAGGCTTGGCGCGTTGCATACTTTTGTACATGTTGTACTATCTCTATGGAGACGTGCCGGTACGTGAGATTGTTTTGTGATTCTCAACGTTTTTTCTTTTTTTCAAGGCCATTTTGCCTTAACTATTGGAGGTAGGCCACGGTGTCACCAACCCTGATCGTCTTTGTCCTCGGTCTGCTAGGAGGCGCAATCATTGCCCTCACCGTCGGATTTTACTGGGGCAAAACGCAAAATAAAGGGCGTTTCGAGGAACGCCTGCGCCTGGAGAAGGAAGCCAGCGAACGGCGACTGCTGGAAGTCCAGGTGAAACAGAGCGAAGCGCTTCGTGAGACGCGAGAAGAAACGGCGCGCATTCGCTCGACTATCGAGCACGAGAATGCCGAGCGGCGCAGCGAGTTGCAGCGCCAGGAGCGGCGCTTGCAGCAAAAGGAAGAGGTGCTCGAACGCAAAATTGACGCGCTTGAGCAGCGTGAGCGCAAGCTCGCCAATCGTGAACGTTCCGTAGAGCAAATCCGCGAGGAGGCCGAGCAGATCAAGCTGAAACAGCTGACCGAGCTTGAACGCATCGCCCGGCTGACCGAGGCACAGGCGCAGGATCTGCTGCTCTCCCGTATTGAGATGCAGGTGCGCACCGAAGCGGCCCATCGCGCTCGCATGATCGAGGAGCAGGCCCGCGAGGAGGCGGAGGCGCGAGCCAGGGAGATCATTACCCTGGCGATCCAGCGCTGTGCCTCCGACCAGGTGGCCGAGGCGGTCGTCTCGGTTGTCCCGCTGCCCAACGACGAGATGAAGGGCCGCATCATCGGACGCGAGGGGCGCAATATTCGCGCCCTTGAGGCCGCGACCGGCGTTGACCTGATCATCGACGATACGCCCGAAGCGGTGATCCTCTCCGGCTTCGACCCTGTGCGCCGCGAGGTGGCGCGCATCGCCCTGACGCGGTTGATCCTCGATGGGCGCATTCACCCGGCGCGCATCGAAGAGGTGGTGGCGAAAGCGCGGCAGGAGGTCGATGTCATCGTGCGCGAGGAGGGCGAGCGAGCCGCGCTGGAAGCCAACGTCCATGGCTTGCAGCCGGAACTGCTCAAAATCCTGGGGCGGCTGCACTTCCGCACCAGCTACGGCCAGAACGTGCTGGCCCACTCGGTTGAGGTCTCCATTCTCGCCGCCACTATTGCGCACGAACTGGGAGCCGATGTGAATGTATGTAAGACGGCGGCTCTGCTGCACGACATGGGCAAGGCCATAGATCAGGAGGTCGAGGGGCCACACGCCATCGTCGGCGGCGAAATTGCCCGTCGCTTCGGCAAATCGCCGAAGATCATTCACGCCATGGTCGCACATCACGCTACAGAATCGGAGCCGCAGACGTTGGAGGCCGCCATTGTGCAGGCTGCCGACGCCATCTCTGCCGCCCGGCCCGGCGCTCGTCGCGAGACCGTCGACCTGTACATCAAACGCCTGGAGGCGCTTGAGAGCATCGCCAACTCGTTTACCGGCGTGGAGAAATCGTTTGCCATTCAGGCTGGACGCGAGGTACGCATCATCGTCAAACCGGAGGAAATCGACGAGTTCGCCGCCAATCGCCTCGCCAGCGAGATTGCCCGTAAAATCGAGGAGAACCTCGACTATCCAGGGCAGATCAAGGTGAGCGTAGTGCGCGAAACCCGTTCAGTTGATTACGCGAGGTAGGTTGGTATGCATGTATGATGGGTAGTTCCAGGCCACCCGCAAGGGGATGGCCCTACTATACGCGATCCAATAGCACAGCTCGCCGTATAGTAGGGCCATCCCCTTGCGGGTGGCCTGCCCGGGCTTCAGTTCACGCCTCTGGGGCCATCCCCTTGCGGGTGGCCTGGAACTACCCACATGCATATCCCTGTAGAAAGAGTTGTTGTTGTATGACGAATTATATTGACCTGCATACCCATTCGACCGCGTCGGATGGTATTTATTCACCGTCAGAACTGTTGCAGCGCGCCAAAGGCATTGGCCTGCGCGTGCTGGCGCTGACCGACCATGATACGACAGGCGGTCTCGACGAAGCCATCCGTGCGGCTAATGCGCTGGACATTGACCTGATACCCGGTATTGAGATTAACACCGATGTGGGCGGTGGCGAGGTTCATGTGCTCGGCTACTACCCTGAGTACAACCGTCCGCAGTTCCAGACCATCCTTACAGTACTGCGCGACGCCCGTGAGCGGCGCGGCCAGCGCATGGTCGAACTGCTCAACGAGCATGGCGTCGCTATTTCCTGGGAGCGCGTGCGCGAGATCGCGCAGGGCGCGGTTGGTCGTCCACACGTCGCCA
>DASTKE010000873.1:0-3572 GCA_035716105.1 Ktedonobacteraceae bacterium
ACGCGGGTGCGTGCATCGCTCTCCATTGCCTGGCTGGCCTGGTTTGTCAGGGCCGGGCGCGCAAAAATTTCACTACTGACAACGATGATGATCAGTGGTAGTATCGCGGCAAGCATGAGCAAGGCTGAAACGCGCACAGAAAGCGACAATCGTCTGCGGCGGCGTTGGGTTATCGCTGGTGATTTCATAAAAAACCGTCCTTACCTCACTTTTTCTTTGATGACAGCGGCTTCTATCAGGTCGCGCAGCAATTGAGCTACTTCGTCCTCGTCCCGACCTATCAGCCGCACTAGCTCCGCTGTAGTGCGCTGTCCATTGATCAGCAACAACAGGTGCCGGTGAACACGTGAAAGTCCTCTGTACTCAAGGATGCGTAGTGCCTCCTCAAGCCGTCGTGTGCGATATGGTGCGGCAGGTGGAGAAGGTGCAGACGGAAAAGCATTGCTGGCTGGCTCCGGTGTGTTTGGAACCGAGGGCAAAGGTCGAGTTCTTGGCGCTGCTCTGAGATTCCCCGTTTGAGAACTGATACTACCAGGCGTATAGGAGTGTTGCAGCGATGGGCTTCCTGGCTGAACAGGCTGAGCTGATCGTGCCGGTGGGCTGGATTGGGTTGAAACGGCTGGCAGCGAACCGGTGTTGTGAGTATCTGCTGAAATAAATGTGAATCGGCACCCACCCCAGCCGCTCAACCAGTTCAACGCTTCCAACCCGCTGCGCTGACCGGTTGTCGCCTGAGTGACCTGTCCATGAGCGAAGGAAATAAATCCCTCTTCATATGTACTACCATCGCCTCGTTCAACGGATAGTTGCCCGGTCTTTCTTCCAAGTTGGATGACCTGGATGACGTTGACAAGACGATCTGTCACCGTTTCTCGCTGCTGTGGCATGAGTGTATGACTCCGTTGCGCGATTGAGACTCTCCTCCAAAAAAACGCAGGGCAACTGTGTTTGTAGCACAAGATACCATAATTGATTGAGCTATGCAATAATAGCATAAAAAGGAACATTCCACAAAGTGGAACGAGATGACTAGGAAAAGTTACTCATTGCATTGTAACACAATGGAACAGTATGACAAACGTTGCTATGCCGCAATGGAATCCGGGTATGCGTCAATAGTTTGCAGGCGTGGTGGGTGGCTTCGTTGTCCCTTCGCAAAAAAATGATGGACATCCATTACACTACAATTCATTGACTTCTGAGGCGGGTTCAGGTATGCTTGTCAATACAAAGAGTCTGTGGGGTAAGGTATTTCAGTTCCGCTGCTTCCCCCATTTGTCCTGTGGCGGGAGGAGCAGCTGTACCAGAGGTCTCTTGTAGGGGGAGAGACATACAATGGTACTTTTTGGTAAAAGATGATACGCCCCTCTCTGTGAAACGTCCTTCATGTGCGAACGCTATGATATGATAGCGATACTCTGGTATTTTCCGTCTCAAAAGATGGGCATATGCGAAGTGCGTTATGTTATAATTCCAGCAATTGAAGGCGTCAGGCAGTTAGTGAAGACTGGAAGCAGGGAGCTTATGTCGATGGAGTCACGCAACCATCCGCAATCAATTGGTCCTGAGAGCGGCCTGTTGGGGCAGAGGAAGAGTGGGCAGGAGGCACAGGGGGTGTCATCATCTCAGGGGCCAGCTCTACAGCGGCTCTCGGTTAATGATCTGGCTCGTTGTTGCGCAGAAGAGACCAGTAAATTCCTGAAGCAGAGTGTATCGAATGATCGATATTGTTTAGAGCTATTTCGGCGTGCCATTGTCAAACGTGATGATGACGCCTGGGCCTGTATATATCAGCAATATGCGCCACTCGTTCTCACCTGGGTGACGCAGCATCAGAGTGCGGCCCCTGTGCTGGGACAGGACGGAGGTGCCCCGCTTGTCAATGCCGCCTTTGCCAAATTCTCGCAGGCGCTCACTCCGGCCAAAATGGATAACTTCGATTCGCTGGCGGCGATATTGAAGTATTTGAAGATGTGCGTTCATAGCGTTGTCGCGGACGAGGTACGCTCGCGCCAGTCGCGCCAGTATGAAGAGACGTTGGAATTGATCGAGCACGAACCCGCCTCGGACGATCCCGCCGATGATGTGGTCTCCAACATTTCCGCACAGGGTCTATGGCAGGTGATCCAGGAGGAACTCAACGGCGAGGATGAGCGCATACTGATTTATCTCGCCTACATTCAGGGTATGAAGCCCAGCGAGATCAGCAGCCAGCACCGCCGGTTGTTTCCCACGGTCGATGATGTCTACCGCATCAAGCGCAACGTGTTGGAACGCCTGCGCCGCAATCGCCGCTTGCAAACGATGTTCAAACACAACCATCTCTAAATGTCGCATAGAAAATGTGTTTTGACGAGAGATGCTAAAACAGGAATGACTGTCGTTTATTGAGGTAAAGAGGACAGACAGGCTCGTATGTAGCAGGCAGCTTGAAGCCGATCTGGGGAGAATCGTTGGAGGGCTGCAAGAGATGCTACGATCCTATGTTGATAAAGGAAACGTTCATGGAGTGTAGTGAACCCGGCGCAATTCGTGATGAAGAACTGCTCGCCTATATAGCGGGAGAACCCGTGCGTCCAGCCGTGCAACAGCACCTGGTGCGCTGCCAATCCTGCGCGGCCCGATTGGCGGAATACCGCCGCATGGAATTGACCATAACCAGTAAATTGTACCGGTGGGATTGCCCGCCTACCCAGATACTCGGCGAATACCAGCTAGGATTGCTCAGTACCGACCTGGTTACTGCGATCAAGCTCCATCTCAGCAGGTGTATTCATTGTGCCGCAGAGGTGGCGACGCTCAACGAGTTTCTCGCGACCGATGCCGTGACCAGTACCGTGTTTGAACGCGCACCTGCGATAGCTGCGACCTCCGCACGGAATAATCACCGGCCTGTGCAGGAGGCGAAGGAGGCGCTTGATCGTCTCATCGGCGCATCCAGCAGCGGCGTCCGGCGTGTGATCGCGACCTTGCTGCCGCCGCAGCCGCGCCTGGCTTTCCAGCGCAGCGTCGTCAATGAACTGTGGCCGCGCCGCTACACCGCTGAGGATTTCAACATCTCCATTCAAGTCGAGCGAGGGGCGAGCCGCAGAGATTCGTTGCAACTCATCGGTTTTGTGACGCGCAACGGCACGACACTGGAGGCATTACAGGGCATCCCCGTACAGCTTTCGTCATCAGCCAATACCGTCTATACTCAGAACGTCGATGAGCTTGGCAACTTCGTCTTCACATCGATTTCGCCCGCCACCTATACGCTGGAATTACAGTTGCCCGAGAGCACCATCGTCATCGATGCCCTCCCAATTGCCCTTCAGGACTGACCATTTGTATCTTTGGAAGGATGGCGAGATGCCGCTTTCAACTGGCACGCTGTGAAAAGGGCCTCTAGCATGTCATTCTGAGCGCCGCGAAGAATCTCTGCTGAGCTAGCTCGACTCGGGGCGTTTGGAGATTCTTCGCGGCGCTCAGAATGACATGTCTGGAGCCGTTTTTCATAGCTAGCCATGAAAAAGAGCCTCTGGCATGTCATTCTGAGCGCCGCGAAGAATCTCTGCTGTGCTAGCTGGAAT
>DASTKE010000874.1:0-5083 GCA_035716105.1 Ktedonobacteraceae bacterium
TCACGGCGACCTACATGGAGATGCACTCCAAAGGGCCGATGCCATCGAAACACAGGGTTGATTGGACACAGTATGATGCCCGAACAGCGACACGAATACCTCTTCCCAATATAAAAAACCTGCTTCAAAATCCGGCCTATGGCTTGCTCTTACAATGTTTCCTGCCAGAGATGAGAAAACGGTACCACAGCAGAGACGATCAGATACAACTCTATCTGCTGGTACCGGACACTGCTGTACTGGTTCAGGATGACGAACTGCTCGTAGCTGGCGAGGAAAGCGTAGAGCGGCAAATCCAACAGAGTCTTGATCTGTATTTCCATTTGGGACAGCCTCAAATCAAAGATTATCAAGTTACGTTTCAGGAGCGACAGGCAATAATCGCTGTTGGTGATCGAAGCTTCCAACTCCCGCTACCATTCTCCTATTCCCCTTGACAATCTCGGATGCTGAGTGCTATGCTGTACTTGCAGTCTCATGTCGAGAGTGCTAGCAATCAAGCTTGACAAACGATTTACAATAGGGCATATCCTTCTGTTGGGGGATGTGGAGCAGATGACAGCATTAAGCCAACGCAAACAGCAGATATTACGCGCACTCGTGCAGGAGTATATTCATACCGCGACGCCAGTGGCATCGGAGACACTGGTGCGTAAATATGGGCTGCGGTTCAGTTCCGCCACCGTCCGTCACGAACTGGCGGGTCTGGAAGAGGCGAGCCTGATCTACCAGCCGCATACCTCTGCCGGCCGCGTTCCGACAGACCTGGGGTATCGCTATTTTGTAGAATACCTCATGGAAGAGTCAGCGCTCTCGCTTGATGAGCAACGCCTCATCCGCCACCAGTTCTATCAGGTGCAGGACCAGCTGGATCAGTGGGTACGCCTCACGGCCTCAGTCATGGCGCGTTTGCTGCATAGCGCCGCCGTCATGACTTCCCCACGCTCCGATGAAGGGCGACTCAAGCACTTTGAAGTGCTCTCGGTCTCCGAACTCTCCGCGCACCTTGTACTGGTGCTCAGAGATGGAACGGTCAAGCAGCAGCGCTTACTGCTGGAAGCCCCACTTCAACAGGCGGAATTGAGCGCGGTCTCCACTCGCCTGAACGAACTTTTCCATGATAAGAGTGCGAACGAGGTGGATGCGCTGCTTTCCAACTATGACACCTCCTCGGTCGAGCATCTCGTTGGGAGTACTATTGCTCACATTCTGGAGCAGCACGGCGACCCCCTGGGCGATGTGTTCTACCGTGAAGGCGTGGTAAACATCCTGGAACAGCCGGAATATAGCCGGATGGGGCCGGAAGAGGAGCGCAGCGAGCGTGTGCGGAAGGTGATGGAGGTTTTGGAGCAGAACCGCTTCTTGCCCGTCCTGGCCTCGCACCTGCGCGAGTCGGATGGCGTTCAGGTCATCATCGGCGGCGAGAACGAGTGGGATGAGATGAAGGATGTGAGCCTGGTCGTGGCGCGCTATGGGCAAGAGGGCAAGATTGGCGGTTTGCTGGGCGTGATCGGCCCGACCCGTATGCAATATGGGCGTGCTATCGCCGTTGTGCGCTATATGGCCCAGGTGATGAACGAACTGCTATCCGAACTCTATGGCTATGAAGAATAGCGTTTACCATCCAGCAGAAGAGCACAAAGCAATACAACGGCTTTAACTTTTTATAATCATTGAGGAGGCAACTGTGCCAAAGGTTATTGGAATCGATCTGGGAACCACCAACTCGTGCGTGGCGGTGATGGAGGGCGGCGAGGCCGTCGTCATTCCAAACGCGGAAGGTGCGCGCACCACCCCATCGATTGTGGCGATTAACAAGAGCGGCGAGCGTCTGGTTGGCGAAGTGGCAAAGCGTCAGGCCATTACAAACCCTGAGAACACCGTCTATTCGATCAAACGCTTCATGGGCCGCAAATATGATGAGCCGGAAGTCGACCGTGATAAGCGCCTCGTCCCCTATAAGGTCGTGCGCGCCCCCAACGGCGACGCCTGGGTTGAGGTGCAGGGCAAGCAGTACAGCCCGCCGGAAATCTCGGCTATGATCTTGCAGAAACTCAGGACCGACGCCGAAGCGTACCTGGGCGAGCGCGTCCTGCAGGCCGTAATTACCGTCCCAGCCTACTTCAACGACGCGCAGCGCCAGGCTACCAGGGACGCGGGTCGCATCGCCGGTCTGGATGTTATGCGCATCATCAACGAGCCTACGGCTGCCTCGTTGGCCTATGGCCTCGACAAGCAGAAGGATGAGCGCATCGCCGTCTATGATCTGGGTGGCGGCACCTTCGATATCTCCATCCTCGAACTGGGCGATGGCGTCTTTGAGGTCAAGAGCACCAATGGTGACACGCACCTGGGTGGCGATGACTTCGATCAGCGTGTTATCACCTGGCTGGCCGACGAGTTCCGCAAGGAGAACGGCATCGACCTGCGCCAGGATCGTATGGCCTTGCAACGCCTGAAAGAGGCGGCGGAGAAGGCCAAGAAAGAGCTTTCCAGCTCGATGTCTACCGAGGTCAACCTGCCCTTCATTACGGCGGACGCCAGCGGCCCCAAGCACCTGACGATGACGCTGACGCGCTCGAAGTTGGAGCAGTTGGTGGAGGACCTGGTTGAGAAGACTCGCGGCCCCGTGATGAAGGCGCTCTCGGACGCCGGTGTGCGCCCTGGCGACATTCAGGAAGTTGTGCTGGTCGGTGGTCAAACCCGTATGCCAGCGGTGCAGTCGATGGTGCGCCGCATCTTCGACCGTGAACCACATCGCGGCGTCAACCCGGACGAGGTTGTGGCCGTTGGTGCCGCCATCCAGGCGGGTGTCTTGACGGGAGATGTCAAAGATGTCCTGCTGCTCGACGTGACCCCGCTTTCTCTGGGTATCGAGACCCTCGGCGGTGTCTTCACCCGCCTGATCGAGCGCAATACGACCATCCCGACACAGAAGGGTCAGGTCTTCTCGACCGCCAGCGATAACCAGCCGAGCGTCGAGATCAACGTCCTGCAGGGTGAGCGCGAGTTTGCCAAAGACAATCGCTCGCTGGGCAGCTTCATCCTCGACGGTATTCCACCCGCTCCACGTGGTGTGCCGCAGGTCGAAGTCACCTTTGACATCGATGCCAATGGTATCGTGAACGTCTCGGCCCGTGATAAGGGGACGGGGCGCGAGCAGAAGATCACCATTGTGCCGTCCAGCGGCCTCTCGAAGGATCAGATTGAACGCATGGTGCGCGACGCCGAGAGCCACGCGGACGAGGACAAGCGCCGCAAGGAAGAGGTGGAGGAGCGCAACCTGGCGGATAGCGCGGCCTACCGTGCTGAGAAGAGCATGGCTGATCTGGGTGATAAGATCACCTCGGAGCAGAAGGGCGAGCTGGAGTCCAAAATCGCCGATGTCCGCTCCGCGCTTTCGACTGACGACGTAGGGCGCATCAAGTCGGCGCGTGAAGCTCTTGAGCAGGCATTCTACAAGATCAGCGAATCGATCTACCGCCAGCAGGGCGCTCCCACGGGCGCTGGCGCAAACTACGGCACCCCGGAGGAAGATAGCGGCAGTAGCGGTACTGGCCCGCAAGATGACTCCATCGAGGGCGAGTACAAAGAGATGTAGGGCGTATTCCCACAAGGCCACCCGCAAGGGGATGGCCCTACTTTACCGGTGCAGCTTGCAGAGCCTTACCGCTGGCGAGGTGAGTAGGGCCATCCCCTTGCGGGTGGCCTTGTGGGAACAGAAGCGGACAGCCTGGGAATTCCTCTTATGGATATCAGGCTGGAGATACCAGGTCGGGCTATACTCTTGCGTAGAGGCTTTGAATCGCAGTAACATGGAATAACAAGAGGTAGGTAGTAGGTTTTCAGTAATCAGGAATACGGATATTGGGAGGAACAGCGCGAATGATGTCGCGCTCTATTGCGTATGGTAAAGGATTGGTCGATGGCCTCTAAACGGGATTATTACGAGGTGCTGGGTGTATCGCGCAGCGCGAGCGACGATGAAGTGAAAAAGGCTTTTCGCCGACTTGCCAAGCAATATCATCCCGACGCCAATAAAGAGTCAGGTGCGGAAGCGCGTTTTATCGAAATAAATGAAGCCTATGAGGTGTTGAGCGACCCGCAGAAGCGGGCGGCTTATGATCGCTACGGGCATGTGGGTGTTGGCAATGGCGTGGGAGCAGGCGCGGGCGCGGGCTTTAGCGACTTCGGCTTTAGCTCCATCAATGATTTGTTTGAGACCTTCTTTGCCGGGTCGGCGGGAACGCAGCGGCGCACAGGCACGCAGCGTGGCGCGGACATTCGCTATGATCTGACCATTACGTTTGAAGAGGCCGTCTTTGGTTGCCAGAAAGAGATAGAACTACCGCGCTGGGAGACCTGTACCAACTGCCGGGGCAACGGCGCGCAGCCGGGTACATCAACGGCACGCTGCGCGGCCTGCCAGGGAACCGGCGAGATTCGCCGCGTCCAGCAGTCTATCTTCGGGCAATTTGTCAATGTGACTATGTGCGAGCGCTGTCGTGGCGAGGGCCGCGTGATTACCACACCCTGCGAGAAGTGTCGGGGCCAGGGCCGCGTGCGCAACAACCGCCGTGTGGTGGTCAACATTCCGGCGGGTGTGGATGACGGCATCAACGTGCGTGTCACGGGCGAGGGCGAGGTGAGTGCGCGTGGCGGCACGCCGGGCAATCTTTACGTCATTCTCACGGTCAAGCCGCACAACTTCTTTAAGCGCCAGGGCAATGATATCATCTATGACCTGCCCATCAGCTTCACGCAGGCCGCGCTCGGCGACGAGGTTGAGGTGCCGACCGTCGATGGCAAAACAACCATGCTCAAGATTCCTGCCGGTACGCAGAGCAATCGCTCCTTCCGTTTGAAGGGCATGGGCGTGCCTGTCGTGCATAGCAGCGCTCGCGGCGACGAGCATGTGATCGTCAAAGTAGTAACGCCCACCAGCCTGACAGCCGAGCAGAAGCGCCTGCTCGAAGAGTTTGCCCGTCTCGAACGCGAACAAAGCGAGCAAAACGGCAAAAACATCTTCCGCGATCTCTTCGAGAAAACGAAAGATGTCTTCCAATAGAGAAGCTGGATACAC
>DASTKE010000875.1:0-8008 GCA_035716105.1 Ktedonobacteraceae bacterium
GGCTGAACGGTTGAGTTTCTCGGCGAGAAACTCAACCGTTCAGCCGAATCTGGGATGACTCATGTTTTTCTTACCCTCTTTCGCGGGATGAACCGATGCCTATCTCCTCGCGATACTTGGTGACGGTGCGCCGCGCCATCGGCAGGCCGCGAGCGGTGAGCAGGCGGGCGAGTTCATCGTCGCTCAGGCGGCGTCTGGGGTTCTCGGACGCGATCAGTTCGCGCAGGATGTCTTTGATGCCGAGGGAGCCGTCGAAGAAGTCCGAAATCGGCATCAGTCGCCCGTTGGGCAAGAGGACATATTTGTGAGCTGTTGCCCGGCTCACGGTTCCCTCATCCAGTCCCAGGCGCGAGGCGACCTCCGCACGGGTCAGGGGACGTGTGTAGCGCACGCCCCTTTCGAGGAACTCGCGCTGGTAGTCCACGATCAACTCGCCGACGCGCCGCATTGTTTGCCAGCGCCTCTGCACGCAATCAGCGAAGAACTTCGCCCGGTCGCTCTGACTGTGAAAATAGCGCCGCACCTCACCGGCATCGGCATCGCTGGCCGAGTAGAGGGTCGGGTCGAGAGCGCTGGCGCTGGTAGAGAAGCGATAGCGTTTTTCCTCGATCAATTCGATTTCAAAGCCCGTCTCATGTTTGCGAATAATGATATCGGGACGCATATAAGTTGTGCCAGCGCCGCTGTGGGAAGCGCGGGTATCATCGCGATACATGGAGGCGGGATGTGGGTGAAGCATGGCGCGAATGTACTGGCTGGCCTCGCGCACCTCCGCCTCCGCTACCTTGAGCGTCCGCGCAATCTCGGCAAACTGGCTGCGACCTAGCATATCTAAATACTGGTCGACGAGCAGATAGGCAAGCGGATGGATTTCGTCCAGTTCGCTCAATGCCTGCAGCTGGATCAGCAAGCATTCGCGCAGGTCTCGTGCTCCAATTCCCAGTGGCTCCAGCGTCTGGAGATGGCCCAACACGTATGCGACGCGCTCAACCGGGACTGCGAGATGTTCAGCGATCTCTCCAACACCAATGTCCAGGTAGCCACGTTCGTTGAGGTTGCCAACCAATTGTTCGGCAATCAGCGCATCATCGGGCGAAACCAGCGCTTCCAGTTGTTGCAGCAGCGCCTCGGCCAGCGTTTCCCCGGTGGGAATGCTGGCTATCGGGTCGAAATCCTCGTCTTCATCGCCTTCGCCCATATTATAGGTGTCGATCTCGTAAAAAGAAAACTGGTCGCTCCACTGCGGCTCGGCTGCCTGGTCCTCGCCTCCGTTTCCCGCCAGTTCCTGTATGGAGAGCGTGGGCAAAGCGGAATTGCCACAGGATGAACAGACAATGCCATGCATGACGGTGCCGCACAAGAGGCAAATACGCTGCTCCGTGACTTCGAGCGCTGGATTCTCGATCTGTTCCTGGTTAACCGCACGCTCCAGTTCGTCCGCTGAGAGATGTAAAATATGACTTGATGTGATGAGTTTCGCGCTGACGCGCAAGACGTGATCCGGTTTTGGCGTTGGCTCCAGCCGCATGAGATACTCCCCCTATACTCCCTGAACTACTTCCATGAACGCCTAAAGCCACCCCCGGCTGGCGAGGGCGTTGTGGGCTGCTTCCTGCTCGGCTGACTGTTTGTTGCGTCCGTGACCGGTGCCGGCCACCTGCTCGCCTAACAGCACTTCCACTGTAAACTCACGATTGTGGGATGGTCCCTCCTGGCTCAGCAGGCGATACGAGGGCGTGATGCCATCTTCTGCCTGCGCCAACTCCTGGAAGAGCGACTTGTTATCTTTGAACAACTTTTTCGTGACAATCGTGTGCGCGAGTGGTTCCAGGTGTTGCAGCAAGAACTGGCGCGTTACCTCGACGCCCTGATCCAGGTAGATTGCCGCCAGCAGAGCCTCAAACGCCGAGGCCAATACGCGCTGGCTGCCGCCCGTGTGCTGCTCCCCTTTCCCCATACGCAAGAAGCCACCCAGCTGGATTGCACGGGCAAACGTTGCCAGCGTATCCGTTTTCACCAGAATAGCGCGCACATTGGTCAATTCCCCCTCGCTCATCTCAGGGTAGGTGCGATAGAGGAAATCAGCGCTGATAAAAGCGAGAATCGAGTCACCCAGGAACTCTAAGCGTTCGTTCGATTCCTGACCCGCGCCCGGCGTTTCGTAGATGTACGAACGATGGGTGAGCGCCAGTTGCAGCAAAGCTGGATTCTGGAAATGAATGCCCAGGATATCTTCCAACGTTTCTGCCATTACACGACCTCCAACACCACCCGTGTTTCATCTTGCACAGCGTCTGTCACTTCGCCGATGCGCCAGAACGGCACCTCCGGCGCGAGGGCGGCAAGCTCCGGCCAGAGCGCCGGATCGATGGCCGCGAACAGGCCACCAGAGGTTTGCGGGTCCCAGAGAATCTGGCGCTCGACCTCGCTCAGGCGCTCGCTGAAGCGCACATATGGCGACAGGTAGCTTTCGTTGCGATACGCGCCTCCGGTGATGCAGCCCTCTTCCACATAGTGGAGCGCGCCGGGCAGCAGCGGCAGGGCGTCAAACGCGAAGCGCATATCCACCAGGCTTTGCGAGGCCATCTCCCAGGCGTGACCGAGCAGGCCAAAGCCGGTAATGTCCGTCACCGCGTGAACACCCGCGCCCAGCCGCGACAATGTTTCACTCGCCTGCCGGTTCAGCCGCGTCATCGAGGCTACTGCTGCCTCCAGATCACCTGCCTCCAGCTTATCCTGCTTGTGGGCCGTGGTGATCAGTCCTGTGCCGAGCGGCTTGCTCAGCACCAGCAGATCGCCAGGGCGAGCGCCGCCTTTGGTCAGAATATGCTGTGGATGGACGCTTCCCGTCACAGCCAGCCCATATTTCGGCTCTTTGTCGGTCACAGTATGACCGCCCGCGATGATCGCGCCAGCCTGCGCCACGATATCCGCGCCCCCGCGCAGGATGTCACTGAGAATGGCTGGCTCCAGATTATCGGGCCAGGCCACCAGATTAATGGCCATGAGCACCTGACCGCCCATCGCGTAGACATCGCTCAGGGCGTTGGCGGCGGCAATTGCTCCAAAGGTATAGGGATCATCCACCACAGGCGGAAAGAAATCCGCCGTGCTGATGATTGCCTGCTGCTCGTTGACCTGATAGACGGCGGCATCGTCAGCCGCGTTCAGTCCCACCAGCAGGTTGGATGGAGCGCTCTGTTGTGTGAGTGGACGCAGTACCTGCGCCAGGGTACCAGGACCCATTTTCGACGCTCAGCCGGCGCAGCTTGCCAGCGAGGTCAGGCGAATCTGTCGTCCTGTAGACATGCAATTTTCCTCGGTTACGAATTGTTTGTATCAGTAGAGTCATTGTAGCGCGTTTCTTGCCAACTCGTCAACGGACTGGACGGATTGGCGGATGTGTGCTACTCTTGTGGGCGTGGATGTGAGGAAGACAGGCAATCGCGGGCTGTCCCAGCGACAGCCCGAGGAAAGTCCGAACTCCGCAGAGCAGGATGCTGGATAACGTCCAGTGGGAGCGATCTCAAGGAAAGTGCCACAGAAACATACCGCCCGGCACACGCAGTCGTCATCGTACCGGGTAAGGGCGAAATGGTGAGGTAAGAGCTCACCAGCAACCAGGTGACTGGTTGGCTGGGTAAACCCCATCTGGAGCAAGACCAAACAGAAGGGTTGGGATGTTGTTCTCCGTTGCGTTGCAACGGGGAGGAACGTCCTTGCAGGCTGCTCGTCTGTCAACCTTCGGGTTGGTTGCTTGAGGCACCGGGCAACCGGTGTCCTAGATAGATGATTGCCGCCCGCGCCGTCGCAAGGCCGCGTGGGTACAGGATTCGGCTTACGGCTTGCTCACATCCACTCCCAGGCCATTTTATGGGGTGTTCACCGCTCAGGTGAACACCCTTTTTGTTTGTTTGCATTCCTCAAAAAGACACGCAAGGCTGGGGAAGCGTCTCGAAGACTCCTTTGACGCCAGGATGGCGGCTTGCTTGACTCTCGCCCGTAACATGCGAGAGATCGCTCTATCGCCTGGTCGTATCTAATTCAATGCGGCGCAGGATGAAGTAGGCGGTACCGGCAAAGATGACGCCTAGCTCGAAGCCGATATCCATTCCATAAGGAGGGTTGAATAAATTGGCAATCGGGCCGACATAATACGCCTGGGCAGCTCCGAGCAAAACTCCAACTAAGCCGAGAAAGAAAGAGACGATAGCCGCCCACCCGACGGGTAGCCTACCGGGAGTGTTCCAATCATCGACATTGTAGCGTCCACGGCGAAAGACGAGGTGTTCAAGGATCAGGATAATGGCCCAGGGACCTAACCAGTAAGCGATCAGTGCCAGGAAGTTGGAGAGTGTCTCGTTAAAGTTGGCGGAAGCAGGAACCGCGATAAGCACGTAAATCACAGCCCCAATCAGCGCCCAGACCGCACGGTTGATACGTTGGAAGGGCTTGCCCAGCACCTGAATAGAGAGTCCCATACTGTAATCGTTCGGAATATTATTGGAGACGATACTGAGGGCGAGCAGCACCAGCAGAAAGGTTCCCAGTCCACCCAGAGGCTTAGCAGCAGCCGCCAGAAGATCACCACCTCCCAATCCCTTGTAAGCAGTCGTCAATGCCATGCCAAGTATCTCCAGGAGGATACAGGGGAGAGCGATCCCGGAGAAGGTGAGCCAAAAAACACGGGTGGTGGGCGTTCCCTCGGGTTGATTCACGTTGTAGTCCGTAGCGTAAGATGCCCAACCGGTAGCAAAGCCATAGATGGCACCGCCAAAGGAAATGAAGGAGGCAATCTCGGCTATGGTGAAGGCGGGAGTGGGAATGAAAGACATCTTTGGTCCCGTGACGGCCACCAGGATAAAGAAAATGATCGCCATTGGTATCCAGGCATAACGCTCGTACAGGTGAATATATCTGTAGCCATAGATACTGACAAGCGTCGTCAGCATGGCGATCGCCAGAATACCTACCTGCTGGGGAATCGCTCCTCCACTGAGGGCCGCTACCAATTGACCACCCACAATAACGTTGACAGTGGACCAACCAATGATTGCCAGTACGTTGAGAAGTGCCATCAGCATTGCGCCCACCCAGCCAAACGAGAAGCGCGTAATGGTCATTTGACGCAGGCCGAGTTTGGGACCCAGTGTCGAGAGGAAGGCAACCGGGAGGCTGCCAAGCAGATTAAAGATGATGATAGCCGCCACGCTATCCCAGAAGCCAAGCGAAAAAATAGTTGTGGCGAGCGCTCCTAATGCAATCGTAGAGATCACCAGATTAGCGGAGAGCCACAGGGTGAAATTATCGAAAATGCGCGTGTGTCCGCGAAAGGTCGCCGAAACACGTTCAATACCTTGTCTCTCAATGCCTCGCTCAAGTTCTGGAACCGCGGTAATATTGGATGCCATTATCAAAAATCCTCCTCTAGTATTGCTTGTATTGCTCGTTGATAGCAAATCTCTGGAGAGCCGGAAGCTTATAGATGAGATGCGTTTACCCAAATCAGAGTATACTCTTTTTAGGTGCCAAAGAGCATAACCACTAGTACATTAGGGCCATATTATTGAACCTTATCCCTAGTATTTGGTATGCTTCAGTGGAGTTTTTATTGGTAGCCACTGAAGGTATGCTGTCTATGGGTCGGTACAAGTAGATCATGTCTGGCATCCTCCCGTTGAGAGAAAAATGGCGATGGACGAATATATGCAGTTCGTCCATCGGAACGTAGTGTATTCCGTAGCGTGCGTAGGTTCAGTCACTGGAATCCCGCAGATGAGAAATTAGCGGCATCTGAAGTGTTGAGGCTTCGTTTGGGCTGTTTGAGAGAAGCTAAAGAGCTATTTTCGGGGAGGTTGGAGGTATGGACAGGTCAGATGACATCCTTTCCCAACGGAACACGAGGGGATATCGACTTATCATTTTTCGACAACTGCAACAGGCGATTGAAGCGATGCATCGGCCAGAGGAGGTGCTACAATGGCTCGCCTCGTTGATCGTGCAACGCTTCGATGTCGCAATCGTCCAGTTCTGGACGTGTGCGAGCCGTTTGCAAGGCCAGCCTTCTGCTCAGTTGCGGGCTATGGCCGGTCAGAGTTCTTTCCAACCAGCATATCTGGCAGGCGATAAAGTGGCGATCACCATTGAACAGATCGCACGGGGACAACATACCTCCCCAGCCCAGCCTGTAGAGCAGGTATTTCCTTTGTACCTGGCATCACTCTTGCAACGCTACGGACTGAGTTATTGCGCCTATTGTTCAGTTGACAGGAATGTGCGTTTTGTGTCAGGTGAGGATACACTGCCTCAAGATACATCGATGGGGCTGATATTTGTCGCACTCCTGCTTTTCCAGCGCTACCCAGATCACAGCCTGATTTCAACTGTCGGTGCCGTTTTAGAGCAGGCTCTCGTTCTTGCTGAGAGGCATGGCCTCTTGTTACCTGTGAGTTCTGGTCCCTTACTAGCGCCACAGGACGCCTTTTCGCAGGAGCCGTTATCAGTGCTCTCTCACCTTGTCCCCCGGCGAAAACAGGTTGCAGGTCTCATGTTATCGAGCAATCCTTTTGCCAAATCTATCACCATTTCGGATAAACAAGCTCTGCGTCTTTATGAAGCGATAGATGGTCAACTGACGGTAGGTCAGGTGTGCAGGAGAATCGGCATGACCCTGGATGAAGCCCATATCGCTTTTCAGGTGCTGCTGGGCTTGCAGTGTGTTGAGCTTTTCACGCAGGAAGGCGAGCCTGTGGATGCCGATATATTATTCAAGAATAGCTGAGCTGTTCCTCAGTACACAGAAGTTGTAAGGAGAAAGCCCTTTCATGAATACAATGCTTCTACCCAACCTGCTTGACGTATCATTCTGCCTTGTAGCCCTGTTCATTGCCGTGCGTTCGTTCGACATTTATGCGAGTTTACGCCAATCGCGCCTCTTCATTCTGGGATTGTCGATGCTTCTCGTCTCCCTCTCTACAGCTGCTGATTTCACCGCGAGCTATGTGAAGGTTGTAGCGCTGCATACCGATTGGTTTTTATACATTGGTCAAGCGGTCGGGTTTTTGTTTATTTTGCTCAGCTTAGTGCCGGGTTCTGACCGGTATCTTCAGCGTCTCATGAATCTGAATGTTTTGGCTTTCGTCCTCCTGCTGATCCCTTTGCTCTTGTCGGCTGCTCTGCCAACTCTTGACCCCACGGCAAGAGCGGTGTTGGGAAGCGTTCGCTTATTCTCGTGCCTGTTCATCCTCATCGCCTACTTCTCGGCCTATACGAACAAGCCGACATCTTTTAGTCTCCTCATGTCGAGCGCATTTTTCTTTTTCACCGTTGACTATTTGCTCAATTTTACGCAGTACTTCGTTTCCGATGCCTCTCAGTATTTCTTTCGCGACGTGGGCGATATCACTGGCGTCATTGGTCTCGTAATGCTGGTGGCCGCAGTATCGCTGGATTAAGCGTCGAGAGACAAGACAAAGACCCCCTGGAGAAGACACATGGATGTCTTTCCTCCAGGGGGTCTTTATCTTGTCTTCTTCTACCTGCTCAATCGGTTATGCTCGATAAGCCAGCGGATAAAGTTCAACCGGTGTTTTTCCTCCATCATCTCCCGATATTCGCTTTGCTCAAAGACATGGCTTTTCATATAGACGAGACGTACTGCTTCCACCTCGCTGAAGCCCAGCGCAAGCAGGCGCTCAAAGTCTTTGTTGTTGGTAGCATATATATTCTCTGCCATGATAATGACGCTCCCTCTTGTTTTCAGGAACACACTACTGAGTAAACTTTCCGCCAGCGACCTTGCTTTGCAGGTCTACTTGCTATCTATACGCCTGTAATTGCCTCGAAGATGCACTTTCTGGATTAGAAGCCGCTTACAAGAAGCCACTTTCCCTTAGAAGCGGCTTAGCAATTACTTCCGGCTGGCAAGAATCCTACTATTCGTTCCTCGACGTTGAGATACCTCTACATAATAAGAACTTCTTTTCATGCCATTCTATTCCGGTTAGCA
>DASTKE010000876.1:0-6839 GCA_035716105.1 Ktedonobacteraceae bacterium
CCAGCAGTCAGGGCTGCCGCTCCAAGCACGGTCAGGGAATTATTCCCATTCGCTGCCTGGGTCGCTGATGGAGCCGTGGGAACCGTCATACCAGCGCTATAGGTGCCGCTGCTGATCGCCTGGTGGTTGAGCAGTAACGGCGTTGTCACCGTGTGCTGCACCAACACACTGATGGAAGCCGGGTGCGGCGTGCTTAACTGCACGTTCTGCACTTCGCCATCAGCCAGCAACAGGAACAACTGGCGACCAGGATAGGCCGTGACACTGGCGATACTCGTCGAGGTCGAGATCGGCGTGTTCGTTGAATTGGCACTGAGCGTGTTGGAGTTCCCTGTGCCAACAGTATAATCAAGGATGAGTTCAGTCCCGCCACTATTGGAGGAAGAGGAGGCCGGAGCCAGCACCACATAGAGATCAGCTCCCCAGGCCGTGATCAGCGTGGGAATGAGCTGCCCATTCTGGATCGAGGCATTGGTAATCGGCACTGTGGTTTTGATGGTTGACTGGCCGGGCAACACGAGGCCAATACTGTAGCCTTTGCGTCCCTTATTTGGCTGAGCCATGAGCAGATACAGATGATTCGCATCACCTGCCACACCGAGCACCTGCGTTCCGGTGGGGACGGTGAGACGATTGAGCAGGCCAAACTGGTCGCTGATCTGATACAGGTTGTTATCGTGTCCCAGCGCATAGAACATTGTCCCCTTACTCCCCTGCACGGCACTGATCGCCTGTGGGGACGTATTGGTACTGCCATCATTGATGGTATTGCTGGCCGGAGTTCCATTGCTACAGGGCAAAAACGTGATGGCTGCCTGTTGATTATAATTGGTAATGGCTTGTTTGACGGTGGTCGTCAATCCCCCCTGCGAGAGCGAGTTCACGTTTGCGCGTTGCGCGGCGGTGAGGGAGCTGGTGGGCAAAGCGCGTAGAAGCGTCTGGGCGTGCGCAAGATGTTGCAGAGCGAGAGCCGGATTCGTGCTCACTTCTCCCTGCGCCTGGAATATAAGAGTGCGTGCCTGCTGAATTGATTGATCGGGACCGGTGCTGGTGCGCGAGTGTAAAAAATAAATTGCGCCGGTACCGAGCAGAGCAATGACCAGCAGAATGCAAATCGCAATGGTCGGGTACACGAAGCGAGTGGTTCGTCGAGCGGGCGGTGCTAAAACTGGCTGTGGAGCAGTGATACTATCAGCTATGGACGGCAGTGGACCACTGGTATAGTGCAGGGGCGCGCTGGGAATACGACCATCGAGCGACCGGGCCGGTATTCCGGGTTGCATCCCTAATACGGCGGTGTCTTCACCCGTTTCACGCCCGCCGACGCCTACGGGGCGACGCACACCGGGAGGCTCAACACCCACCTCTATTACCCGCATCACAATAGCAGTAATATTATCCGGGCCACCATTTTCGTTCGCTCGTTCAATGAGATGATAGACGCTCTCCTGCGGCACATACTGATCGATAATACGGCGTATCTCATCATCGCTCACCAACCCTGAGAGGCCATCGGTACAGAGTACGAGCGAATCGCCCTCCTCCAGTTGTTCGGAAAATACATCGATATCAACGTCGGCCTGTGTTCCCAGACAGCGTGTAATCACATTGCGCTGCGCGTGCGTGCGTGCCTGATCGTCGGTCAAAAGACCGGCACGTACCTGCTCCGCCACCCAGGAATGATCCTGTGATATTTGCTTGACCTGACCGCTACGCACAAAATAGGCCCGGCTATCACCGACATTGGCGATATAGGCAGTACTGCCCCGCAGCACCGCCGCCACACAGGTTGTCCCCATACCGCTTCGCAGCATATTCTCTGCCGCTCGCTGGTGGATCAATGCATTTGCGCGTTTGATGGCATACACTAATGAGGTCGCTACATCTTCACTGTCATCCTGATAAAAAGCATTGCTGACCGTGTCAACAGCAATTTCACTCGCCACCTCACCTGCCGCGTGTCCCCCCATGCCATCGGCCACGATGAACAATGCACCCTTCTTCGCCATCACCTGCATATCTTTAGGGATGACATACGCCATATTGTCTTCGTTGTGTTCACGCTTGCGACCAACATCGGTTAGCTGTGCAACATCGAGACGGAGTTGTTTGGCCAACGTGATTCTCTCCCGTTTTTAGTCGCTTTCACCCTTGCTTCGCCTTCGCGAGCTATCTACCAGCAGTTGCCAGAACATTAGGGGTATCATACACCGATGCAGAGAAAAACGCAACGCATTCTCCTTTTTGGGTATGACCTATTTCTCTGCCACCTGACCGGCATCGCAAACTATAATGCATGAGTATACACACTCTCTTCAGAGTGTGCAAGTTTTTTGCAGGCAGTACTGGCTCCTCCAGCTTCCGCGATAGGACTTCCTGCCTTTTCCCGCTGAAAACGTGCATTTCTCCGTTCAAGCCTATAGACTATAGAACACGAGAAAACCTATTCACTCGCAACATGCTCCTAACTATAGAGAAAAGAGCCGCATAACTCTGCTAAAAGGCATAGCCTGTTACCTGGAAAATTCGAGAGTCGTTATATGGCAATGAGGAGAAAGTTGAAGATATGCATATCGGTATTAATGCCCAATTGCTCTCCTATAGTCAGAACTACCGCAATGGCGGCGTGAGCCGCTACATTCGTTTTCTGCTGACAGAGCTGGCACGGCAACCGGGACAACATGAATACACCGTTTTCGTCAATGGGCAGGATGTTGCGGAGCGCCTCGCGGCCCACCACCCGCAGATTACCTATGTCTCCGCGCCCTGGTCGGAAGCCCGTCCCGCGTCGCGTGTCGCCTGGGAACAATTCACGCTGCCCACGCTCATCCAGCAAAGGCGTATCGACGTACTGCATTCCCCGGTCAATGTGCTGCCGGAACGCCTACCGCGTTCGTGCGCGGGCGTGATTACGCTGCACGACCTGGCCTTTCTGCGCTATCCTCAGATCATGACGCGCCCCAAAAGGCTGTATCACCGAACATTCACAGTACGCAGCCTGCGGCGTGCAACCATGATTATTTCCGTCTCAGACAGCACCCGGCAGGATGCCATAGAACTCGTTGGCATCGATGCAGCGCGCCTCAAAACCGTGTACCCATGTATTGATCCACGATTTTCAAACGTAATAGATGACAGGGCCATCAGCGATTTCCGGCAGAAATACGGATTGGAGCAAGGCTTTATCCTGTATCTGGGAACGCTGGAGCCACGTAAAAACATTACAACCATCATAGAAGCCTACGCCCGCCTGCGACAATCGCATTCCATCGCCGAAAAACTGGTTCTGGCAGGCAGCAAGGGCTGGTTGTATGAGACAATCTTTGACAGAGTACAACAATTGGGGTTACAATCAGAGGTGGTTTTTCCTGGCTACGTTGCCGACGAGGAACAGGCGCTCTGGTATCAGGCAGCCGGGGCCTTTATCTATCCCTCTTTATACGAGGGCTTTGGATTGCCGGTAGCAGAAGCACTGGCAGGTGGAACACCGGTCGTCACCTCGAACGTTTCAAGCTTGCCAGAGGCGGGTGCTGGTATCGCCCTCTGCGTTGATCCGCACGACGTTGCTGCAATGGCAGAGGCGCTCTATCAGGCATTAACCGACCAGACCTATCGACAGAAATGCCGCGCAATGGCGGGAACAATTGGCGAACAATTCTCCGCCAGCCGCATGGTCAAGCAAACTCGTGCTGTATACGAGCAGGCAGCTACAATTCATACGTCGCATAACAATGTTCAACGTGTTTCTTTCGTTCATTAAAATATGGAAGCGTAACGCTGATTTGGAAGATGAACTGTGAATAGAAGCGAACTTTCCCGGCTGGCGAGTACCAGCATTAAAGATACCGACAGGACAGGAGCCCTTGATATGTCTATAGGAGCGACTGGCCCGATCATGAAGGCCATCTCGAAGCGCCGCTCGCATCGCGACCAGTGGCGTATCTTCGAGCGTATCGCCATGGTTATTCTCGATGCATGGCTGATATGGGTTTCCTTCCGGTTGGCCTACTACCTGCGACTGTATCTCATTTCTCAGGATACCTTTATCAGCAGGCTATTCAACAATATTCGCAATAACCTGATTGATAATAGTTCACACGGGAAAGCCGTTCTCGCACCGATCAGCAGTTTTCAGTCGCTCGAATTTGGTATCGTTATCGGCCTGATTATCATTTTCGCGTTCCGCGGCCTCTACAAGATGCGGCTCACGGGAAGCTGGTTCCGGCAGGTATGGACAATTGTCAGTTCCTCGACGATCGGCCTGGCCTTTCTGATTACCTATTACTTCGTCATGCAGCCAACGGCCAATTCGCGCCTGCTGGCACCATTTGTCTGGATAGCTGCCATTGTCCTGCTCTCGTTTGGACGCCTGGTCGTTTCGGCCACCATGGCGATACTGTACCGGCTTGGTCTCGCGGAGACACGCCTGCTGGTGGTGGGTTCCGGGCGACTGGGCAAAATGATTATGCAGCACATTGCCGCCAGCCCCAATCTCGGCTACTCGATTGTTGGCTTTCTGAGCGATATGGATGAGCCGCTCAATGATTTCGGACGCTTCAAGTTGCTCGGCACGCTGGAAGACCTGCGACTGGTGATCCTCTCGATGCAGGTGGATGAAGTCATCATCGCCTTACCATCCAACATGCACGAACAATCAATCAAAAGTGTGCGCCTGTGCGAGCGCCTGGGAGCCTCGTTTAAGCTCATCCCCGACCTGCACGAGTTGAGCCTGTCACGCATCGATATGGCAACTATTGAGGGCATTCCGCTGCTCAACATCCGGCAGGTCTCACTCAATCGCTGGCAGCAAGCAGTCACCCGCGTCGTCGACGTGACCCTCTCGCTGCTGATGCTGACCCTGGGCATTCCCATCTGGCTCTGTATCGCCCTCGCCATTCGCATTGACTCGCCGGGCGAGGTCGTCTACCGGCAAACCCGCATCGGTCAGGGTGGCAAGTTGTTCAGAGTCTATAAGTTCCGTTCAATGTACAAAAACGCCGATCAAATCGTGTCTCGACTGATGACGCAGAACGAAGCGCAGGGGCCGCTTTTCAAAATGAAATCCGACCCACGCATCACACCGGTGGGCAAGTTCCTGCGCCGCACGAGCATCGACGAGTTCCCGCAGTTAATCAACGTGCTACGAGGCGAGATGAGCCTTGTGGGACCTCGCCCGCCGCTGCCGCAAGAGGTCATGCAATACGAGGGATGGCAAAAAGCCCGGCTGGACATCAAGCCCGGCATGACCGGCCTCTGGCAGGTGCGAGGCCGCAGCGACCTGAGCTTCGATGAAGGCGTGCTGCTGGACCTCTACTACATTTCAAACTGGTCACTGCGCCTGTACTTCCAGATATTACTGCGCACCATTCCGGCGGTGCTGCTCAGAAGAGGGGCTTACTGATGAAAGTCGCGCTGGTTCACGATTACTTAAACCAGATGGGCGGCGCGGAGCGCGTGGTGATGGCGCTCCACCAGATTTTTCCCGACGCGCCCATCTACACCTCGATCTACGATCCCGATAAGGTCGATCCGGCCTTCCGGCAGATGGATATCCGCACCACCTTTATGCAGAAGCTGCCAATGGTGACAAAACACCACCAGCCGTATCTGCCCTTCTATCCCTTCGCAATGGAAAGCCTGGACCTGCGCGGCTACGATCTCGTACTCAGCAGTTCCAGCGCCTTCGGCAAGGGCGTGATTACGAAGCCGGAAACGCTACACGTCTGCTATTGCCATACGCCGATGCGCTGGTGCTGGAACTACACCGAGTACGTCGAGCGCGAGCAGTTGGGCGGAATGGCGCGGCGCGTGCTGCCTTTCCTGATTACCGGACTGCGCGTCTGGGATCAGACCAGCGCTATGCGCGTCGATCACTTCATCGCCAACTCACCGGTTGTGGCCGAGCGCATCGCCAAATACTATCGTCGCGAAGCGGTGATCATTCCGCCGCCTGTGGAGGCTGATCGCTTCCCCTTTGAACCCGGCACGGTGCCGGAAGACTATTTCCTCGTCGTGAGCAGGCTCATTCCTTATAAACGGGTTGACCTGGCTATCGTCGCTTGCAATATGCTGCGCCTGCCCCTGGTGGTTATCGGCAGCGGGCGCGACGAGGAACGTTTGAAGAGACTGGCAGGCCCAACCATCCGTTTCACTGGCAGGCTCTCTGACGAGGAAGTGCTGCACTATTTCACACACTGCCGCGCATTTCTCTTTCCAGGTGAAGAAGATTTCGGCATCACGCCACTGGAAGCCCAGGCCGCGGGTCGCCCCGTCATCGCCTATGGCGCGGGTGGCGCGCTGGCCTCAGTCGTCGATGGTGTGACTGGTCGCTTCTTTTCAGAACAGACAGCCGAGAGCCTGTCAACGGTGCTGGCCTCCTTCGATGAACGGCAGTTCGACCCACAAACAATTCGCAATCATGCTTTAGAATTTGACCTGCCGCGCTTTCATCGCCGTATCTTGCAATTTATCGAGGCGAAGATGAGCGAGCGCAAAGAGGGTTTGCTGCGCACGCCAACCAGCGATCTCGTGCGCTGACAGGCAGGCGCAGAGCGCATCTCTATTCCTCCCAGAAAGGTGTCAAGAGAGTGGAACTACGGGCTTATTGGACAATTATCTGGCGGCGTATCTGGCTTGTCGCACTCGTTGTAGTGGTCGTAGCCGCGTACGTCGGCTACCAATATTATCATCTGCGCAAAACTCCTGGAGCGTTGACCGCGTATAGCTCCAATATCACTATAGAGATTGGCTTACAATCCGACAATAACCAGGATCCAAGCTACGCCGATAATATCACTGTTTCAGAGGCGCTGGCCGATGCGCTGGTCACAAGTCCTATC
>DASTKE010000877.1:0-4489 GCA_035716105.1 Ktedonobacteraceae bacterium
GCGAAAGCCTTCAGTTCTTTTTCCGGGCGCTGCAAGCTCGCCTCAACGTCGCGTACGTAGAGCTGCACGGTTTCTTTGCCCGCACGCTGCCCAGTGTTCGTCACATCAACTGCAACCTGTAACGTGTCCTCCGGGCCGATCTCCTGAGCGCTCAGCGAGAGTGGGCTATAACTGAAGGTCGTGTAAGAAAGGCCAAAGCCAAAGGGGAACAGCGGCGCGATATGTTTCTCGTCATAGTAGCGATAGCCAACGAAGAGTCCCTCGCCGTAGTAGATCTTGCCATTCTCACCAGGGAAGTTGAGGTAGGCCGGGGTATCCTCCAAACGCTCAGGAAAAGTCTGGGGGAGCTTGCCGGAAGGATTCGTGTCTCCAAAGAGCACATCGGCAATGGCGTTACCGCATTCCTCGCCGGGATACCAGGCTTGCACCACCGCCGCCACGGATGAGAGCCAGGGCATGGCTACCGGCGAGCCAGTGTTGAGCACCACGATCGTTCGCGGGTTGGCTGCCGCCACGCGCTCGATCAGGGCATTCTGCTTGCCAGGCAAGACTATCTCTGACCGGTCGAAGCCCTCGCTCTCCCATTCGCCGTTCGTGCCCGCACAGACAATAGCCACCTCTGAAGTTGCTGCCAGTGCCGCGGCGTGCTCGATGGCATCGGCGGGAACCGGTGGCAGGCACCCCAGGTGGAAAGCCACCACGAGAACTTCCCTGGCCTTCGCAAAGTCGAGCGTGAGGAGATACGCACGTCCTGCCAGCAGGGGAACGACCGCCTGCACCTCCGTACTCCCAAAACCAAAGTACGTTCCTCCGGGGGACTGTTTTGTCCAGTTATCGATCACTTCGTGCCCATCGATGGACAAGCGACTGCGTCCGGCGCTGACCAGCCCGAAGGTGTAGGTCCCCGTCTCTTGTGGTGTGAAGCGAGCAGTACAGCGAGTCGAGAACTCCTGGGGATTGACCCCTTCAGGAACATTCTCAAACCATATGATCTCCGATGTCGCTTGCGTCTCTCTGTGGACGGAAGCATCTGCCGGCTCGCTGCTATTGAAGTACTCGACTGCAAATCCCTGTTCGCTTCCCTGCGAGCCAGCCAGGAGTAGACCAACATCCAGAAGGGGCAAGAACTTGAAATTGGTGCAGCCCTCTTCGTAGCCCACGTGTACGCGGTCTCCAACCTTGCTCATAATACCGTCAAAGGGCGTAATCGCAGGATGCGCATTGACCTGGGCGCTTCCACCACCCATGATCTGCGCGACCCTGGCGTTGGGGCCAATCACGGCAATCGACGTGAGCTGCTCGCGTCGCAGTGGAAGGACATGCTGTTCGTTCCTGAGCAGGACGATGCCCTCAGCTGCCGCTTCACGAATCAATGCGCGATGTTCCGGCAGATCGATGCCTTGCTCTGGTGCCACTTGCGGGTGCTCGAAGACACCCGCTTTAACGAGCAACCGCAGGAGGCGACGCACACTCACATCAATGGTGGCTTCCGCAACCTCCCCGCGCTCAACCGCCTGCAACAGTTTCTCTCCACGCCATTGCGCAGCAGGCATCTCCAGATCAAGCCCGGCAGTGACGGAAGCGGCGGTACTCTTGACCGAAAAATACCAGTCCGACATGACCACCCCATCAAAGCCCCACTCGTCGCGCAAAATCTCGGTCAACAAATAGGGGCTTTCCGAGGCAGGTATGCCGTTCACCAGGTTATATCCGGCCATGATGGTCCAGGTCCTGGCCTTACGCACTGCCGCCTCGAATGGTGGCAGATAGATTTCACGCATCACCCGTTCGCGCACCTCCGAACTGATACTATAACGCTCGAACTCTGAGTCGTTACAGACATAATGCTTGACCGAGGCACCCACCCCCTCTTCCTGCAGACCCGTGATGTAAGCCACAGCCAGGCGGGCGGACAGGTAGGGGTCCTCGGAAAAGCTTTCAAAATTGCGCCCGCCCAGCGGCGAGCGCTGGATGTTGACGGTGGGCCCCAGCAGCACCTGCGCGCCCTTCATTTTCGCCTCGTGCGCCAGGGCTTTTCCAATCCGTTCAATCAGGTCTGTATTCCAGGTCGAAGCCAGCGAGATCCCTGCCGGAAAGCAGGCGGCCTTCACATCACTGTTGAAGCCCCCGGCCCCGCGTGCTCCATTCGGACCATCCGTCATCTTTAACGAGGGGATACCGAGTCGCTCGAAAGGGACGGTGTACCATCCGTTCGTGCCTGCAAGCAGCGCGACTTTTTCCTGCAAGGTCATCTGACCGAGCAGGTCTTCTTTGTCATTATGCATGTGTTTTCTCCTTTAAGAGCTAGTTTGCGTATCAGTCAGGCGTTCTGGTGGGCGGATGTCAGCAGGTTGGCCTGGATAGCGAGCCAGCCCTCGTGCCGGTCCCAACGCCTCTGGAGGCAGTGAGAGCGTTTGGGCTTTGTCTTCCAGGGCCAGACAGATTAGATCGACCGCCCGGTCCAACGAGAGCACACCCGTATTGATAACCAGGTCATAGAGCAGTGGATCGTTCACGTCGCGGTGAAACACCGTCTGCAAGTAGCGTGAGCGGTCGCGGTCCTTGAGCTGGATGCGCTCCCGTGCGCTGGTCGCATCCAGGTTTTCTCTCAGGACGACGTAGGCAATGCGCACGTGCAGCGGGGTCACGATGCGCACGTGCAGCACGTTGCGCCGCTCGGCCAGGATGGCCTGCGATGCACGTCCCACAATCACCGCCTGGCCGCTGTCCGCTGCCGTCTCCACGACACGACGCAGGGTCTCTTGATACCTGCTTTCATCGGTTTGATCTGCTACCACCCGAGCAGCGGGATCTACCGTGGCGGGTACCGAGTGAACGAAATGGCTCACCACACGAGTGATGAAGCCTTCCGCGTACTCATCGCGTACCTTCGCTTTTTGCTCCGGGATGCCCAATTCACGGGCCACTCGTGCCACAATTTCGTGGTCAATCAGGTGCCAGTGCAGGCGCTGGGCAAGACGCGCCCCAATCTCACCGCCGCCGCTGCCATACTGACGCGAGATCGTGATCGCCTTCATTTCTGCTCTATTGGGCTGTTGCGTACTCATATCTTCCTTCCTTCTGCTTGTCATCAAGCGCTATGAACGAGGGGAGAGGCTATCAGCGAACCGATTTTATTGGTTGAATGGACAAGGCCCCGAAGAAGACGAACACGCCAGCCGCGATGAAGAGCGCCGTGTAGTTGCCTCCCCCACCAATGGCCAGGAAGATCGGTGCAATCGCCGGGGCAATCGACTGGGGGAGCGCATTGGCGATGTTGAGAACGCCGAGGTCTTTCGCCGCTTCCTTTCCACCATCGGGGAGCACGGAGGAAGCAAGCGCCAGGTCGACGGCGAAGTATGTCCCGATCCCGATCCCGGCGATGGCGATGGCGACCAGGAAAATGTTGAACGAGCTGGCGATGGCGATGATGAAGAGCGAGACCATGTAGATGAGGGCCGCAACGATCACGAAGATCTTCCGCCGGTGCGCACGGTCGGAGAGCCAGCCACCCAGGTAGCTGAATACGACGAGGAAGATGGTCTGCACCAGGGTCGAAATGAAGACCAGTTGAGCCACCTCCGTCGGGTTCACGTGCAGGTGGTCGAGCAGGTAGAAGACCTGGTAGGTGAGCACGAATGCATAACCCATAATAAAGAGGAAGCGGCCCAGCCAGTTCCATCCAAAGTCGGGATGGTGCCGCGGGTTCACCCAGAAGCTGCGCAAGAACTCGCCGATGCCGTAGGGCGGAAGCTGCTGGTCGCGGGCGAGCGTGCGGTCGTGGAGCACGAGGACAAGGATCAGCACAGTGACAAGGGATACCACTGCCGGGGCCATGAACATCCAGAACACTGAGCCTGTCAGCAATTGAGCCAGGAAAGCTCCCGCAACGATGGCGATCGACTGGCACATGCCGAGCACGCCGGAGACCAGGCCACGCTGCTGCTCAGGCACCTGATCGGGAAGAATAGCAACGATCACGGCAAGCAGTGCGTTGAACCCCGTCTGGGTGAGGCACCAGCCTACCAGCACCAGCGGGATGTTGGGCGCGAGAGCAATGATGAGCAGGCCCAGGCACCCGAAGACCACCCCTGCGAGGAGCCAGGGGCGGCGCATGCCGAAGCGTGACCTCGTGCGGTCGCTGAGCTTGCCGAAAAACGGATTGGCGATGAGCGCGAAGATGGCCCCGATGCCCAGAACGAGCGAGAGGCTACCTGCCTTGCCCGTCGGATTGATCTGTGAGACCCGCAGGGCGAGGGTGACAACGACGGGAGTCAGGACACCTATCCAGGTACCCAGGTAAGCCGCTGCATAGATAATGATGAAGACGGGGCCGACACGTTTCATGAGTAAGGGTTCTTCAATTGCCCTCTCTGGACTCGTATCGGTGACCGGGAAGGGATTCTTGGGTGGTTCGTTCAGGAATTCATCTCTGGATAGTTCACTCATTGATGTACCTCCTTCTGAAAGCTTGGATTAGTGCCAACAT
>DASTKE010000878.1:0-7742 GCA_035716105.1 Ktedonobacteraceae bacterium
AGCGGCGCTGTGCGCCGCTCAACCAGCATTTATGTCTGTTCTACATCACATATATAAAAGGAGTATTTCATGCAAATGCCGGTAGCTGTGCCGCGGCGCAGTGGAGGTCTGCCCTATAAGTGGATTGTGGCGTCGGTGGTCATTTTTGGCTTCTTCATGACCATCCTCGATAGCACTATCGTCAACATCGCCATTCCCCGTTTGCAGAATGTTTTTGGGGCTGACCTGACCAGCGTCCAGTGGGTGCTGACAGCCTATACCCTGGTGCAGGGCGTCGCCACGCCGCTCACCGCTTTCCTGTCGCAGCGGCTTGGACAGAAGCGGCTCTACCTGATGGCCCTGGCAGGTTTCACAACGGGTTCTATTCTGTGTGGTCTTTCCTTTAGCTTGCCCATGCTAATCTTCTTCCGCGTCGTGCAGGGAGCGATGGGCGCGTTCATGTCGCCACTGGCCATCACGCTGCTCTACAGCGAATTTCCGGTGCAGGAGCGTGGCACGGCGATGGGTGCGCTTGGCATTCCCATCCTGCTCGCGCCAGCGCTTGGGCCAACCCTGGGCGGCTACATTGTCACCTTTCTGGGCTGGCAGTTGATCTTCTTCATCAATGTACCCATCGGCATTATCGGCATTACTCTGGGCTTTATCTTCCTGCGCGAGAGACGGCCCCCAACGCGCACCGCCTTCGATATCCCTGGCTTCGTCTGCGCCGCCGTTGGCCTCACAAGCCTGCTCTACGGGCTATCGGACGCCAGCACAGCCGGGTGGGGGTCGGCAAAGGTCATCGGGTTTCTCTCGGTCGGCGTATTGATGCTGCTGGCCTTTATCGCCGTCGAAGTACAGATCGCCAATCGAGGAGGGCAACCACTGCTGGACCTGCGCGTCTTCACTAGCGGCCCGTTCACCACCAGCACCATCGCCAGTATCCTGGTGACGTTCGCCCTCTATGGAGGTCTGTTCATTCTGCCGATCTACCTGCAAAATCTGCGCGGACTCTCTGCCTTCCAGGCGGGCCTGCTGCTCTTGCCGCAGGCGTTCGCGTCCATGATTTCCTCCGTGCTGGCAGGGCGGCTGGTTGACAGGCTAGGAGTGCGGCCCGTCATCATACCGGGCTTGATTATTCTGGGCATTGCGCTCTGGCTCTTTACCCGTCTCGGCCCCGATACACCCTATGAAACGATCCAGATCTGGCTGATCGTGCGCAGCCTGGCGCTTGGCTTCTGTTTCCAACCACTGTCGGTCTCGGCGCTCTCCGAATTCGGCCCGCGCAACCTGGCGCAAGCAACCTCCGTCAGTACCACCGTGCGCTTCGTGATGAGTTCGTTCGCTGTCGCGGTTATGGCGACGCTGGTGCAGTCGCAGACCGCCGTCCACTACGCCCACCTGGCCGAGATGGTCACACCTTCCTCGCCACTGGGGCAGCTTATCCCACAGTTGCAGGCGCTCTTCATGCAAATGGGCGCTTCGGCCAGCGCAGCCTATGCCGCCGCCATCCAGACCATCAGCGGCATTCTCGAACAACGGGCGACCATTCTGGCTATGCAGGATGCCTTCTGGTTGAGCCTCGCCCTGAACTGCGTCGCGATTGTCGCCGCCTTCTTCGTGCGCTTCCGCAAACCGCAAACCATCCCGGCGGAAGAGCAAGCCGCCGGTGATGCCTTGCCAGAAACACCGGAAACACCCGGTCGCGAAGAGGCCATGCTATCTGTCTAGTTATTGCTGACAGTAAAAAGTAATAGGGAAGGCCACCCGCAAGGGGATGGCCCTACTATACTCGCTCAGCAAACCGCTTCGTGTCTAGTAGGGCCATCCCCTTGCGGGTGGCCTTTCAGCCTCTATAGACTTTGTTCGTCCTCCTCACTCCACCTCAACCCCGACTTCGCCGTACTCGCTTTCGATGCGGTTCACTAGCGTGGAGAGCGCCTCAAGCCGCCGCTCTATATCTTGCGACTCGCGGTGCAGCGCTCGCAGTTCGGCGGCCAGCTCGTAGAACTGGCCGTTGAACATGGAGAACGAATGCCCGGCGCTCTCTATGTCCTCTAACTGCCGGGTCGGAGCAGAAACGAACTGATCCTGCTCCTCTTCGGTGCTGGTTGACGTCTGTTCTGCACTCATCGCTGGCTCGCCCTGTTCGCCGGACGAGGAGGGGGGAACGATTGTGTCCGTAGCCACGGACTGCGCAGCGCGGTTGCTCTGTCGCTCGCCGAGAGCCATCCAGAACGCGCCGCCAATCGCCAGCAGGGCGACCACGAACAGGCCACCAGGAACGAGTAAATTCATCGTATCATCCTTTCCTCGCTTCGCTCGGAGCGTCTCACGCCCCCAGCGTGCCTCCTGATCAATCAGGGGTCTACGAAACTTTGCGCCTCGCCCCCTGATCGATCAGGGGGCTACCTGTCTAATGCAGATGAATGGTGACTTCGGCGCTCATGCCGGGAACGATATCTTTGCCGCCGGTGCCATCGAGAGTGACGATGACGGGAATGCGCTGGCTGACTTTGGTGAAGTTGCCGCTGGCATTGTCCTCGGTGGGCAGCAGCGAGAACTGGCCTGCCGCCGCCTGGACGACCTGCTGCACGTGGCCGCTAAAAGTGGTATCGCTATAGGCATCGATATGGATATCGACGGCCTGCCCATTGCTCACGTTGTTGATGGCATTCTCATCCACGTAGGCTGTCACTGTCAGGTTACTCAGGTTGGCTACCTGCACGATGGGTAAGCCGGGCGAGACGCTCTGGTTCTGCACGGCGGAGATGGCGACGATGGTGCCGCTAATCGGGCTGGTCACATCCAGCGCGGTCGGCGTGCTCGTGCCACCGGTCGCGGTCGCTGCCGTGGCGGGGGTGATGGAGCCGATGGTCTGCCCCGCGCTCACCGTATCACCCTGTTTGACGCTCAGAGCTGTCAAGGTGCCTGCCGCCACCGCGCTGACGTTGACCATCTGGCCCGTCACCTGCGCATCGTCGGTGCCATAGTATTCGTAGCTGTTGTAAATCCAGTAGGCCACTCCGCCGCCGATGGCGAGCAGGGCCAGCGTAATCAGTAATGGAACCAGAATCATGCGACGCAACATGGTGTACTCCTTATAATGTAACTAAAAATGTGAATACGTGATAACTTCTGTTCATGGTTAAACGCCTGCCAGCGCGGGTTCCCGCTCGACCGCTCCCGTATCGACATCGCCAATGGAAGCTTCTTCCTGCGCTTCCTGCGCAGCGGTTTGCAGCATCTGCCGTTTTCCGCCGATGAAGAGCGTGGCGATCACGGAAAAGAACACGAAGACCAGCGTTAAGGTAAAGGCATCTTGAATAGCCAGGTCAAAGCTTTGCCGCTGCACCAGTTGGGCGAGCAGTTGCAAGGCCGCCGTTTTCGCGCTCGCCAGGTCTGCCCCTCGCGCCATCAATGCCGCTTGCAGACGAGTTGCCAGTTGCCCAAGCGATGAACCCGCGGTAACACGTTCGGCCAGGTGGACGTAGTGAACCTGTGTCTGCGACTGCACCAGCGTTGCCAGCACCGCGATGCCAAGCGAGCTTGCCACGGCGCGCACCACCGTGCTGAGCGATGAAGCTTGGGTGAGCAGGTGCGGTCGAATCGTCGCCAGCGCCGCCAGGATCAGGGGCTGGCCCACCAGACCAAGAGAAAAGCCGCGCAAAATGAGTATCACCTGAAGCTGCTGGTATGGCAGGTCGAGCGAGATCGACGAGAGCTGCCAGTTGGCAAGGGCCAGAATAAACAGCCCAGGGATGACGACCGCCCGCACACCAATACGATCCACCAGCCAGCCACCAATCACCACACTGACCATCGAGGCAAACGCCTGCGGCAGCAGGATCAGACCGGCCTGAAAGGCAGACAGCCCACGCACGTCTTGCAGGTAGATGGGCAGCAGGAACAGTCCTCCATAGAGGGCGAACACCACAAACACATTGGCAACCGAACTCGTGGAGAAGTTCCTATCCAGGAAAACACGCAGATCGAGCAACGGCTGCCCGCCGCGCCGGATGATGAATATCTCCACCGCCACAAAGATGGCAAGAGCCAGCACGCCCGCTGTCAGAAAGCCGACGACGGTCGTTGAACTCCAGCCGTCCGTGCTCGCCTCGGATAGGCCGTAGAGCACGCTGGCCAGCCCGATGGTGGAGAAGATGAAACCGGGAATGTCAAAGCTGCTCCTGACCTGATCATGGTAATTGCGCAAGAGGAGCATTGACAAAATGACGGCCAGGATGCCGATGGGAACGTTGATATAGAAAATCAACTGCCAGCCGGCATAGGTGACGATGTAGCCACCCAGCGTCGGCCCAAGCGCGGGGGCCAGCAGGGCGGGAACGCCGAACAGTCCCATCGCCGCTCCGCGTTCCTGGGGCGGAAATTCGCGGAAGATCAGCGTCAGGGAGAGCGGGAAGAGGGCCGCGCCACCCACTCCCTGCACCACGCGGAAGAAAATCAGGATTGGCAGGCTCCAGGCCAGCCCGCAGAGGGCCGAACCCGCCGTAAAAGCCGCCAGCGCGATGATATACAACCGCTTCGTTCCCAGGCGGTCGGCAAAGAACGCCACGGTGGGTGTTGCCACGCCTTGCGCTAGAATGTAACCGGTCAGCACCCACTGCACGCTGTGCAGGTCTGCGCCAAAGGCTGTTTGCAGCCGTGGAATGGCAATGTTGACAATGGTGGAGTCGAGGATCGCCATAAAGACGCCGATGATGACCACCATCGCCACAATCCATTTGTACGCCAGCCCTGCACTTTGCCGGGTCGCCGGTGCGGTGACTTGCATAACGAAAAACTCCTCGCTTCGCTCGCCCCCCTGATGAATCAGGGGCTACATCATGATAGGATACCCTTAAAGTAAATGTGGCTCAGGTACGTGACGAGCTCTTCCGGCCTTATCTGCTCCTCCACAACCAGCCGTTTATAGGAGCGCGGCGAGAGCAGGCTGAAAAAGGCGCTCAGCATCACTGGCGTTGGAATGGAGGTGTCAAACTCACCGTTGGCCTTGCCCTCTTCCAGCAAACTCGTCACCTGTCCAGAGAGCTGATCCAGGCACTCATGAAGACGGCCCTTTTTCGCCAGCAGTTCGCTGCGCACCTCCATGCCGGTATACAGGGCCAGCAACAGTTGCATGCGCTTTCCAAGCAAGCCCGTGTACAGGTTATGCAGAATGGTCTCTAGCCGTGCGCGAGCGCTCGTCTGCCGCACCAGAATCTGGTCAACCGTGCGCAGAAAGGCATCCAACTCGCGCTCAAAAAGCGCGACCACTAAGTCCTCCTTACTGGGATAGTGCAGGTACACGGTCCCTTTGGCGACACCTACGCGAGCCGCGATCTCATCCATGGACATGTCATGATATCCCTTCTCCGTCAAGACTTCCTCTGCCGCCTGCAAGATCAGCCTTGCGCGCTCTTGCCTCTGGCGTTCTCTCAGTGATAGCCGGGGCGGCTCCATCGACATCATTACACCTCCATTCTTCAGTGCTCCATTGCACTTCTATCCATCTTCTTGACCCACCTCACCTGCATATAACCTGACCAGGCGGGTTACTACTTGACCATAACGAATATCGTGTGACTTAGTAGACCGAGATTTGACTTCACAGTCATAATAATAACGTAAAGGTCAGGCATTTGTCAAGGAGAATCGGCGGCATTTCTCAGATAAAAAACGCTTCGTGTTCATGGAAGTTTCTATTGACAGACGAGCTTTTGCCGGGTATACTTCTTTCAGATAAACAAACCGACCGGCGGATTAATAATTTGCTGCTGGAGAAATGTAGGGAAGCGATGCAGAGAGGAGTGAGCATGGCACGCATTGTCAAAGAAGAAGAATACACGGGGAAGCGCAATGCCATTCTCGATGTAGCTCAACGGCTCATCTATACCAAAGGCTACGAGCAAATGACCATCCAGGACATGCTTGATGACCTCCAGATTTCCAAAGGAGCGTTCTATCACTACTTCGACTCGAAGCAGGCGGTGCTCGAAGCACTGGTCGAACGCAGAGGAGAAGAGGCGCTGCAGCTCCTCATACCCATCGTGCATGACCCGGCACTGCCTGCCCTCGACAAATTCCAGCGCTACTTAGACGTAGCTAACCGGTGGAAGGTCGGGCAGAAAGCCTTTTTTCTCGCCCTCTTGCGCGTCTGGTTTACCGACGACAACGCTGTCGTGCGCCAGAAGCTGCGCGCAATCGGTATCCGGGAGATTGCGCCTCTCCTCTCCGAGATTATCCGCCAGGGTGTTCAGGAAGGTGTCATGAGGGTCAGCTACCCAGATCAGATGGGCGAGGTGATGGCATCCCTGGCACAGGATGCCGGAGAAGCGGTTGGCGCGCTGATCTCGTTTGATCCGTCGCACGCCGATATGCAGCGCGTTGAGCGCACCGTCGCCGCCTATACCGAGGCGTTTGAGCGCCTACTGGAAGTGCCTGCAGGGTCCTTGACTCTCGTTGACGATCAAACGCTTCAGGAATGGTTTGCCTCACCGGGTGAGAACGAAGTTGAAGTGAAGCCGTAACGCGATTTCATGCCAGTCAGATCTGGCAAAAGGGAAAAACACATGTCAGCAATCATTCAGACCCATCAACTCACCAAAAGCTATGGTAGGAGCCGCGGCATTATCGATGTTACCTTCGATATCCAGGAGGGCGAGGTCTTTGGCTTTCTCGGTCCCAATGGCGCTGGCAAAACCACCACCATGCGTACGCTGATGGGTCTGCTGCGCGCAAACAGTGGCAGCGCCACAATCGGCGGCCTGGATTGCTGGACGCAGTCCACCGAGGTCAAAAAGCTGGTTGGCTACCTGCCCGGCGAGTTCACCTTCGACCCTGGACTGCGCGGTGCGCAGATCATCGAATATCTGGGCCACCTGCGCGGCGGCGTTAATCAGTCCTACGTGCGCAGCCTGGTCGAACGCCTGGGCTTCGATCCGGGCAAACGCTTCCGCGAATATTCACACGGCAACAAACAGAAGCTGGGGTTGGTGCAAGCCTTTATGCACAAGCCGCGCCTGCTCATCCTGGACGAACCAACCAGCGGGCTGGACCCACTCAACCAGCAGGAATTCTATAAAATGATAGCCGAGGTCCACGCCGAAGGACGTACGGTCTTCCTCTCCTCGCACATCCTCCCCGAAATAGAGCAGACCTGCGACCGCGTTGCGATCATCCGCGAAGGACGGCTGGTCACGATCGATCATGTCTCCGCTCTCAAAACCATCCGCCAGCGGAACGTCGAGATCACCTTCGCCGACCCGGCCTCGGTGGAATGGTTCAAACAGGTCGCAGGTGTGACCAGGGTGGCCCAGGGAGCGGATGAGCACCTCCTGCAACTGAACGTCCAGGGCGACCTGGCAGAGGTCATCCGGCTCGCGGGTCAGCATGGTGCCACGAATATTGCCACCCACGAACCGACGCTGGAAGAAGCCTTCCTGCGCTTCTACGAGCCGCAAGAGCAGCCCTCCGCGCTCGCCAGATAGGAGGTGGAAGATGTTTCGCAGCATTTTGAGTAAATCACTCAGAGATTACCGGGTGCCGATGCTGGCCTGGGGCTTCGGACTGGCTCTATTCATGGTCGCCGTTGTAGCCACGGCCACACCGGCGGTGGTGACAGCCTTTATCAGCTTCGCACGAATCATCAGCTTTCTCGGCGATCCCTACGCGATGAATACCCCCGAAGGGTATATCACCTTTCGCTACATGGAAACCACCCTGCCGATCTTACTCAGCATCTGGCCCATCCTGGCCGGTGC
>DASTKE010000879.1:0-2405 GCA_035716105.1 Ktedonobacteraceae bacterium
CCGAAAGCCAGCCAGCGAATGAGGCTGTGCTGCTCCCTGGGCAATAGTAAGACAACGATTGCTCCCAGCAGGGGGAGAAAAGTGATAGTTGTGAGAAGTGGAAACATGGACTTTCTCCTCCCTTAGCGAACGGCGTAATACAGGACAATCAACACGACGCCAACCAGGATGGCAAGGGCATAGTTGCGCATATAGCCCGTTTGCAGGCGGCGCAGCAGCGAACTGCTCCCGCGCAACAGCCAGGCAATGCCGCGACTGCCCCCATCAAGCACATCGCCTTCCAGATACTTCGACGCCTCGCGTCCGACCCACTGTATGGGTCGCAGCAGCGCGACCTCGAAGAACTCATCCACGTAATACTTGTGGAAAACGAACTGGTAGAGCGGATTGTTGTTCTCTTTGTACTGAAAACCTTTGCCGTACAGCATCCACGCGCCCAGAATGCCGAGCAGGCCAACTGCTATGCTCAGGCCCGTCGAGACCCATTCCAGCCCAATCGAGGCGGTCGGAACGCTCACACTCGCGAAGATGGGAGTCAGGAAGCTTTCAATCGGGTGGAAATTGGGCAGGCCGATGATGGCGAAAGAGCCGACGAAGCCGCCGATGATCGACAGGATAGCCAGGATGGTGAGCGGAACGGTCATGATGGCCGCACCCTCGTATATGCGCGCATAACTGACCCTGCCGCCGTGATGTCCTCCCTCCTCCTCCTCCTCCACGTCGTCGTGCGCGGCTTGCTGCGTCGCGGTATCGCCGCGATAGCTGCCAGCGAAGATGCCGAAGACAAGGCGGAACATATAGAAGGCGGTCAGGCCAGCCGTGACGATGCCGATGCCCCACAGCACGTAGTACCAGGGGTTGCCTGTCGTCGTGGCCTGCGCCAGCACGGAACTAAGAATCTCGTCCTTGCTCCAGAAGCCGGAGAGTGGAGGAATGCCACTGATCGCCAGCGCCGCGATGAGGAAGGTTGCGAAGGTGATGGGCAGCTTGCGGCGCAGTCCGCCCATTGCGCGCATGTCCTGCTGGCCATTCAGAGCGTGGATGACGACGCCCGCGGCCAGGAAGAGCAGGGCTTTGAAATAGGAGTGCGTGGTCAGGTGGAAGATACCGGCGCTATAGTTGTGGACACCCTCGCCCAGGAACATGTAGCCAAGCTGGCTGATGGTCGAGTAAGCCAGCACGCGCTTGATGTCAAGCTGGAAGATGGCAATGGAGGCGGCGAAGATGGCCGTGACGCCGCCGATGCCCGCGACGGTACCAAGCGCGATGGGCGCGTGCTGGAAAAGCGGGTTGGCACGTGCGACGAGGTAGACGCCAGCCGTGACCATCGTCGCGGCATGGATGAGCGCGCTGACGGGCGTCGGGCCTTCCATCGCGTCCGGCAGCCACATGTAGAGTGGCAACTGCGCCGACTTGGCCGTGCAAGCCACAAAGAGCAGCAGGCAGATGGCCTCCATCACACCGCCAGTCGGGATGGTCGCGCCAAATACGCCCAGGTAGTTCAACGTGCCGAAGTGGATGAAGATCAGAAATATCGCCAGCATCAGGCCGAAATCGCCGATGATGTTGATGACCAGCGCCTTGCGCGCCGCGTCCACCGCGACCCGCCGCTGATACCAGAAGCCGATGAGCAGGAAAGAAGCCAGGCCGACCAGTCCCCAGCCGATAAGCAGGAAGAGAAAGTTGTCGGCGCTCACCAGCAAAACCATCGCGAAGATGAAGAAGTTCATATAGGAGAAGAAACGCCAGAAGCCGGGATCGCCCTCCATGTAGCCAGCCGAATAGATATGAATCAGGAAGCCCACGCCCGTAACCACCAGCAGCATCGTCGACGCCAGCGGATCGAGTAGTTGGCCGAAGGAGACCTGGAAATCGCCGGAACCGATCCAGGTGAAATAGACGGCGTCGTTAGCGCGTGCCGCGACCGGCGTGCCAAGCACCGAGAAGAAGTTGATGAGGGCGAAGAGAAACGCCAGCCCGCACGCCGTCCAGGCGATGGCTAAGATGCCGCCGCGTGGCAGCGTGCTGCCGATCAAACCCAGCAGGATGAAGCCCAGCAGGGGCGGCAGCAGCACCCAGATACTCAGATTTACCATGACTACTAGCCTCGCAACATATTCATGTCGTCAATGTCGATGTCGTGGCGCGTGCGAAAGATCGAGACGATGATAGCTAATCCTACCACCACTTCGGCGGCGGCGACGGTTAAAACCAGGAAAACAAACATCTGCCCATCCGCCGAGTCGAGAAAACGAGAGAAAGCCACAAACGAGAGGTTGACGGCATTCAACATCAATTCAATGGACATAAAGATAATGAGCGGGTTGCGCCGGATCAGCACGCCGACGACGCCAATAGTAAAAAGAATCGCGCTCACAATCAGATAATTTTGCAGTGGCATGACA
>DASTKE010000880.1:0-4544 GCA_035716105.1 Ktedonobacteraceae bacterium
GCAGGATGGAGCGTTTCTGCCTGCCGACGTGGTGATTGCCAACGCCGACCTGCCCTATGTCTACACACACCTGCTTCCTGATTCGCCTGAGGCAAAGCGTCTGGAACGCTTGCAATACACGTGTTCGGCCATCATGTTCTACTGGGGAGTCGATCGGGTCTATCCGCAGCTGGGGACGCACAACGTCTTCCTGGCGGGCGACTATCGCGGCAGTTTCGAGCGCATCTTCAAAGACCACACCCTGCCTGACGAACCCAGTTTCTACCTGCACGCCCCGATCCCTCGGCGGCTCCGCACGGGGAAGACACGCTGATGGCGCTGGTTCCTGTCGGTCATATAGATGCTATGGTGGCGCAGAATTGGGATGCGTTGCAGGCGCAGGCGCGTTCAGCTATCTTGTGCCGACTGGCGGTTGAGGGGATACCGGACCTGGAAAAGCACCTGAAGTTTGAGGTCAGTTATACGCCCCGTGACTGGATGAGCCTCTACAATCTGGCGAAAGGGGCGGCCTTCGGCCTCAGCCACAACTTCCTGCAAGTGGGGTACCTGCGGCCACACAACCGGCACCGCCGTTACGGCAACCCCTACTTTGTCGGCAGCAGCATCCATCCTGGAACTGGCCTGCCCATGGTCCTGCTCTCGGCTCGCCTCACGACGGAGCGCATTCTCAAGGAAGTGGGCGTCCAACAATCTGTGCCGAGTTCCAGAACCAGGAGAGAAGCGAGTCCGAAGAGAGGATTTGAGGCTGCATCACTGAGATGACACAGCCTCAAATCCTCTCCTGGCGCTCATCGAGCCGCTACGCACCTATCAACACTTTCTGGATCACAGCCCCGGAAATGGCTCCGTCGGCCTGACTGTAGGTATAGTAGGCCAGCAGGCCCTCCTGCCCCCCTCCATGGAAGGTGGCGTTGTAAGGGATGGTTGCGGTAAAGGTGGTCTTGCCGTTGCTGGCGGCAATGCCTTTAGCATGTCCAATGTCCTTGTAAAGGTGATCGAGCATGTAGACTGTACCGACATCGCCTTCAAACGCGCTACCGGTTCCCTTGACGGTGGCGGGGCTGCTGAGCAGATCCCACTTGACTGGAGAAGTGATCGACATGGTAGTGCCATCAGCAACCGCAATCGCCACCCACATATTCTGGGTATTGCCCTCTAACCGACTCAAGGTCACAGTAATCACCGGGTGGTCTGGGCTGCTACTGTGCAGTTGCACGGTGGCGTCCACGTCCTTGACACTGCCACCACTCACCACGGTTGCCTGTGTGTTCGCTGGCCACTTGAGCAGTTTCAGCGAGAGCTGTTGGGCCACTTTGGTCGGGTCATTCTTCCAGGGGTCATGCCCTGCGGTGACGTTGCGCTGATCCAGTTCGGCCTGATAGCGCGTCAGGTCGGGGAAGATGCCCGGGAAAGCGACCTGCTCAAAGCTGCCTGATCCCTGCGCCCACTTGAACTCCCGGTAGAGGTCAACCGCCAACTGATCGCCGCTTTTGCCCTGGTTGGTGCTCGAGTTACGGTCCACCTCAGCCGTCATGATGGTGCTGTAGTTGCTGATTGCCGCTGATCCTTTGTACAAACCTTGCAGCTTGAAGAGCTGCACTGGGTGCGCATCGGTAATGCGGTCAAAGACGTAGGCGTCCTGCATTTGGGTGTCGCGATGGTAGACGGTGACAAGCGCCTGCAGCGAAGGATCGCCCCTCATATTGGCGCAGGTAATGCTTGCTACCGTGACCGACGCGCCATTCAAGCCCAGGATGGTGTTCCAGTGCTGCGGACTACTCACCGAGGCCGGGCAGGGGACCTCTCCCAGGGCCACGCCCGGTTCGGGGCTGAGCAACACTTTGACCATGACAGCAGTAGCGATGTCCGCGCTCATGCCGCCGTTATCCTGCTGGACTTCCACGATGCCTTCCTGAACCCCCTGGGCGAAGGAGGTGCTATAGGCAACATTGGTGGCATACGGGGAAAAGCCCATGCCAGGCCCCGTGGGCCTTAAGGTGGCATGCCCAATGTCTTTATAGAGGTGGTCGAGGATGATCCCGTAACCAATCTGCCCTTCAAAGGCCGCGCCCTTGCCTTCCAGCCTCACCGGGCTGGTAATCTGGCTGCCAGCATTGATGTTGCTGAGGGTGAAATTGCTGCCATCTTGCACGGAAATGGCCACCCACATGTTGTGGGTATTGCCCTCCAGGCGGCTGAGCGTCACCATGACATTGGGTCCGGTCCTCGGCCCGTTAGCGATGGGGGCTTCCTCTACATAAACCGTGGCATAGACATCGTTGGGACCACCGCCACTGAGCACTCTGGTCGTCAGGCTGCGGTTCCACTGGAAAAACTGTTTGCTCAGGCGAGCGGCTACCTGTGCCGGGTCATTTTTCCAACTGTCCTGGCCCTTGCTGACGTTGCTTTGATCGGCTTCGGCCCGATAGCGCGTCAGGTCAGGGAAGAGGCCGGGGAAGGCCATTTGTATCAACGTCCCCTCCCGGGCAGACCAGTCGAACTCGCGGTAGAGATCGACCGTCATAGCTGAGGCCAGCTTGCCCGCATTGAGGCCGGAGTTCTTGTCCACTTCAGCCGTCATGACGGTGTTGTAGCCGCTGATTTTGGCGTCACCCTTGAGCAGTCCTTGCAGCAGGAAGATACGCGTCGGATTGGCAGATGTGATGTGGTCAAAGACGTAGACATCCAGCGTGCGATTGGCATTATTGTGCCGCACCAGCACCAGCGCCTGTAACGAGGGGTTGCCCATGATGTTGGCGCAACTGATGTACTCGACGGAACGCTCCCCATTGTTGGTGCCGAGGATGGCATTCCAATGGGCCGGATCACCGATGCCTGCTGGACAGGGCTGTGGCCCCAGCACGACTCCAGCTACCGGGGTCGGGGCCTGGTCTCCGCCAGGGGTTGCTGTTGCCGGTGGGGAGGTTGGCTGCACCGTTGAAGGTGGCGTGGTTGGAGTTGGCTGCGTGCCTTGCTGGCCCGGCCCAAACTGAGAAAAGGCAAAAAGCACAATGCTCAGAAGGAGCAAGAACACGATAGCGATGGCGAAGCCGATATACCAGCCCCGGTACTTCGGGCGTACTGGCCCTGGCGGTGGCAACGGCGGCGGAACTTGTCCTCGTTGAACGAGAGTTGGCGTTGGAGGAGGACCTGCAATCCCTGCAGATGACTGCATCTCCTTTTCGGTTGATTGTGTACTCATGACGTTTCTCCTTGAAACGCCCGTGTATGCGGGTAATTACAATGTTGCAAGTCTAGAATAGCAGGGATAGTTCTCAGATCGATCACTTCCTATGGAAAGAGTCTCCCAGGGGAATCACAAATAATCTATTCGGGAAAGCCGATGATCGAGAAAGGTACGTTGTGGGTCAGCCGTGGGAGCAAGTCGTGGCACCTGGACATGCTTGAGGATACCTCCAGTTGGGAGAAGCAATTCTTTGCCGCTGGTCGATGCGTGGCCTGATCGGTGAGGAGATAAGGCTGTGACAGCATTGTGAATGAAAAGTCGACGAACGTGACTCTGTTGTGTTTTCCAGGTGTTACACTTTCCACGCAAGGTGTTTCATGGGCAAGGGTACTTCGAAGACACGCTCGCTGTCGTCGGGTTAGCAACCGCTGCTGCTACGCTTGCGACCTTGATTCCTGATCTGATCACCGGTTTTCTGGGGGTCACGGGAATCGTCGAGCAGAAAGTCCTGGATCAGTTCCTTTGGGGAACGGTGTACCAGTGGTTCTACCTGGGGCTTTATACCCTTTTGTTTGTGCTGCTCTATCCTCTCGCGGTCAGAGCCGTGCAAAAGATACAGGTCTGGCAAGCCGTGTTCGTCGGGGTCTTCGGCATTCTCGTGTACAGCTGCTGCCTGTTCCTGTTTAATCGGTAAGGACGCACTACAAGAAGGGTGAGCCCTTCTTGTAGTGAAGGGATGGCTCAAGAGGAGCGCATATGGCAGCAAATCAGGCAAAACAGGAGTGGGTGGCCAGTCCTCCCAGCGGACAAGGGCTTTCAGAAGCGGAAGCGCTTGAGCGCCGGAAACGAGGTCTGGGAAATGTCTTCCCCCTTAAGAGCAGTCGGTCTTACCGGCAGATCATCTGGGAAAACCTCTTCGTTTCCGTCAACGTCATCCTGCTTGCTCTCGGTCTCGCCTTGATTGTGCTGGGCCAGATTTCTGATGCCCTGATTTCTGTCGGAGTCGCCTTCTTCAACGTGGTGGTAGCGACAGTCCAGGAAATCCGGGCCAAGCGCCTGCTTGACCGGATTACCCTGTTGATGCGTCCCAAAGCGACAGTCATCCGTGATGGGCAAGAACAGCTGGTTGACCCCGCCGAACTGGTGGTTGGAGACCTCCTGCTTGTGCATCCGGGTGATCAGATGGTGGTTGATGGGCCGCTGGTCAGCGATGACCGGCTGGAAATGGATGAAGCGCTCCTGTCCGGAGAGTCCGATCTCGTCCCCAAGCGCAAAGGGGACTGGCTCTATTCGGGCAGTTTCTGCATGAGTGGCAGCGGGCGCTACCGGGCCGAGAAGGTGGGCAAGGAGAGTCTTG
>DASTKE010000881.1:0-6277 GCA_035716105.1 Ktedonobacteraceae bacterium
CAGATATTTATGCTCTCTGCTGTAACTTCTCTGCGTATCATCCTTCAGATGGATAATTGAATAGCAATTAACCTATTGAATATGCTATACTCCATCCAAGAACATCTCATTCCAGAGAAAGCAAAGCTTAGGAGATTCTCACCATGCAAACAGAAAAGATGCACGTAGCGAATCAGCCCCTGGCAACAAGGATTCTTATTGCGTGCGGAGCCATTGGTCCGCTCCTGTTTATCATTGTTCTCCTCATAGAAGGTGCCACTCGCCCCGGCTACAGCGCGTGGCACAACTTTGGAAGCGAGCTCAGTCTTAGCGGCCAGGGTTGGGAACAAATCGCCAACTTCCTCGTCTGTGGGCTGCTTTCCCTCTGCTTCGCCGTTGGACTGCGGCAAGTCCTGCATTCAGGCAGAGGCGCGGTCTGGGGACCATTGTTACTCGGCATATTCGGGCTGGCTCTCATTACTGCTGGCCTCTTCGTGACTGACCCAAGCCTGGGCTATCCACCGGGTACGCATGGTAGTGGTCCCCAAACGCTTCATGGCACGATTCATGGCGTTTCCGGCCAAATCGTCTTCACCTCTCTGGCTATCGCCTGTTTTGTGATGGCACGGCGATTCGCGGGAAATCCCGCCTGGAAAGGTTGGGCGCTCTACTCCATTGTCACAGGTATTCTGGTGGAAGGGTTCTTTATAGCCTCCCTCGCTGTAGCAGTCCTCGACGAGAATGGCACCCTGCCGGATTCGCCGACAGGCCTGTTCCAGCGTATTGCCATCGTCGCGGGCTGGGGCTGGGTCGCACTGTTGGCCATACGACTCCTGAGACAGATGCAGCAAGCATCTTCACCTCGTGAGGAACTGGAAGTAAACGCTTGAGGAGCAGGAAGATGAAGAATAGCCCCTGTATCGAAAGACGGAGCTTCCGATACAGGGGCAGACTTGCCACGAACAATCTTAGAACTGTGACTTCGCGGCGGCAGTACCGGTGAAGTCGGGGGTGAGTGGATTGACATCGTTGGGCTTGGTGGGATCGACCTGGAAGACGACCGAATCACGGGTTGGGACGCGCTGGTTGGGCGAATCGCCATACGTGACCGGGGGATAGAGTCCACCCAGATTAATGCTCTTCAACGAAAGGAAGGCGTTGTAGAGACCATCGCGTGTGATATCGTTATTCGCCATGGCCTTCTTCAGAATGGCGTAGGTGATATAGGACTCGGTATAGCCGAACTCGAAGTAGCCGTCAGGCTGCTGATTCGGCGCGTACTTCTTGACATCTTGCAGCATCTGCGCCATGCCTGGGACGCTGGTATCACCCCAGGTCGCTCCCTGCCCCACTACCCAGACGCGAGTGAGCAGAGGCTTCAAGGCTGGAACGCCGAGCAGGGCGTTGGCCCAGGCCGGACTTTGCAGGATAAACTGCGGGAAGTAGCCGAGCTTGGCAGCCGTGCCAACAATGGTGGCCGTAACCGTCGGCAGCGCGGAGAGGAAAACGTACTTCGCTCCCGCCGATTTCATCTGCGACACCTGCGCCGTAAAGTCCGTGTCGGTCGGCGCGTAGGGAGCCTGGCCCACATCGTGCAGGCCGTAGGCGGTGACGGCTTCTTTGTAACCAACCAGCCCGTCCTGACCATACTCGTCATTCTGGTAGATGATGCCAGTCACCGGATTCTTGACGCCCAGCTTATTGACCACGTAGTCAAAGGCGTTTTCGACCTGCAAGCGGTAAGGTGTTCCGACCAGCACCAGGTATTTCTCGCGGGCCAGCGAGGAAGCCAGCGTTGCCGCCGAGACCAGCATATGGTCGTTTGTCGCCTGACTTTTGATGGCGTAGGTAGTCGGCGTTCCCAGACTGTCAGCGATCATCAGTACTTTGTTGTGAATCTGATTGTACAGTTGCACCTCGGTCTGAGGATTGTACTGGGTATCCTCTTCGAGGAATTTCACCTTGTAGCCGTTGATCCCCCCATTATCATTGATATGATCGAAGAACACCTCGACGCCATGGGCCAGCGGGATTCCCACCGGGGCCGCGACCGGGCCGGAATAGGGTGAGAGGATACCCAGCGTAATGGTCTTATTCGTGACATCAACACCAGGACCAACTTTGAGTCCGCTTCCGCTGCCGCTATTTGAGCTGCTGGTGGCACATCCTGAGAGTGCCATGATACAGATGACAAGAATCCCTACATACGCAAAGAGCGTCTTCCTGGTAAGCATGCGTTGCACCTCTTCATCGAAGATGTAAGATAACGACGGTTGAACATGCACAATGCGCTCTATCTTCTACATCCTGCGCCGCGAAATCCGCGTGACCCGGGCTACGCGCTTCCACCTTTGGAAAGCGTCGAACTGCCCGCGTTTCGCTGGGACTCCGCGCCTGCTGGCAGATCGCTTATCTCGGCAGGTTCACCTCCTTCCCCTTTATGCTCATTGAACCTGCGAATGAAAGCCCGGCCCCGGCGCACAAGTCCAATCACACCTCCTGGCTCAAAGAGCAGGAAGAACACTATCAGCAGGCCATACAGCAGAGCGTTCAGGTCGCCGCTGCTGATGATTCCCGATCCACCCGACACGGGCAGCAGCGAGAAATGATCGATGACCAGCGGCAAGCCGAACACGAACGCGGCACCCAGGATTGATCCCCAGACGCTGGCGATGCCGCCGATGATAATGGCGGCAATAAACTGGATGGAGAGCGTCAGGCTCCAGTAATCGGGGATGATATAGCCACTGTACGAGGCAAACAGCGCGCCTGCGATGCCAGCCAGGAACGAGGAGAGGATGAACGCGCCCATCTTCACCTCGAACAGATTGACTCCCATGATAGTTGCGCCCGTCTCGTTATCGCGCACCGCACGAAAGGCGCGTCCCGCTCGCGAACGCATGACGTTGTACACAAAGAAAGAGGCCAGCGCTAAAACGATCAGGATCAACAAGAAGTATTGCTGGCCTGGCGTTAAAGCCAGCCCGAAGAAGGCGTTTTGCTGGCTAAATGACGCGCCGCCGATGGCTGGTACGGGAAAGGCGCGTCCCTGCGGGCCACCGGTGATGCCGCGAGCGTTCAGAAAGATATATTGTCCGATGAAAACGAGTGCGAGCGTGACAATTGCCAGGTAAAAGCCCTTTAAGCGCAGAGCGGTCGGGCCAATCAACGCGCCGACGAGCGCGGCAACAATGCCTGCCGCCGGAAGCCAGATGTAAAACGGCAAGGCCAGGCCGAGCGGGTCAAGCGACGATGATGGCAGATCGCCGCCAAAATACGCCGCAGTGTAGGCCCCAATCGCCATAAAGAAGGCGATGCCCAGGGAAATCTGGCCCGTATAGCCCGAAAGCACATTGAGCGAAAGCGAGGCAATCGCCGCGATCAGTGTATAGTTCACAATCGTGAACCAGTCATCGTTCGCCACCGAGAAGAAGACAAGCATGACGGCTATAAGAAATATAATGGTGATCCAGCGCGAGCCTCTTGTCCCCAGAAGTCGCGATGAGGGCGCAGGCGTTGCCGCGCTTCTGGATGGAGGGCTGGGTTTTGGAGATACGCTCAAATCCTCTCCACCTTTCTTGAACCGAAGAGGCCATAAGGCCGGATGAGCAGCACGAGGATCATCACCAGGTAGGGCGTAATCTCATGAATGCCCGCGCCCAGGAAGCTGGCGACGTGACTTTCGTACCCGGCGGTCAGGTCCTGCACCAGCCCAATGATCAGACCACCAACCACCGCCCCAACTATTGAGTCAACGCCGCCCAGGATGATGGCCGGGAAGGCCAGCAGCGCCGCACCTCCCAGTGTCGTGTCCATCGCAACTGACCCGAAGGCGAGAAAGACGCCGCCTATTGTCGCGAGGGCAGCAGAGATGGCCCAGGCCAGCGCGTAGACCGTGCGAATGTCGATACCCACCGACAGCGCCGCTTCCTGGTCGAGCGCGGTGGCGCGCATCGCCAGTCCATAGCGGGTATACTGGAAGAAATAAAAGAGCACGGCGCACAACACAACCGTCACGGAAATCGTCAGCAGGTCGTTCGCGCCGAAATGGACGCCAGCAATGTTAAAGCCGTTGGTGATGGTGAAGGGAGAGGCTGCCGGAATAGGATTCGCGCCCCAGCGCACAATGACGGCGGTACGCAGGATGGTATCGAGTCCAACCGTAATCATCAATATCGCGAAGACCGGGTATCCTATCATGCGTCTCAGCACCAGGCGCTCGAAGAGCAGGCCGATCAGTACGGTGACAACCACGCCCAGCAGCAGGGCGAGCAGAAAGTTCAGGTGCCACTCGAAGACTCCCGATGAAACAACATAGGCTCCCACCAGCAACAGTTCACCCTGGGCGAAGTTGATGACTTCACTGGCCTTGAAGATAATCGAGAAGCCCAGCCCTATCAGGGCATAGATGCAGCCGAGGGCGATGCCCGCGAACGCTATTTGAATAAAATAAGCCACGTTCCTCTCCTGCAAGCGATATCAGGTATGATGTTCTTCAGTCGAGATGGGTATGGCGGGAGCAGTTCCACCGAACTCCTCTCCCAGGTAGGCTTTAATCACATCGGGGTTGGCCTGTACTTCAGCCGGTATTCCCTGCGCTATGACGCGCCCGAAATCGAGCACCAGCACGCGGTCGGCGATGCCCATAACCAGTGCCATATCATGCTCAACCAGAATCTGTGTGATGCCAAGTTGCTCTTTGATATCCAGGATAATGGAGCCAATGTCCTCGGTCTCCTCAACGCCCATGCCAGCTACCGGCTCATCCAACAGCAGCAGTTGCGGTTGCAGGGCCAGCGCACGGGCGATATCGGCGCGTTTTTGCAAGCCGTAGGGTAGGCTTGCCAGGGGAGCAGATTGCAGGTGCTGCAATCCCATCAGGTCAAGCAGGTGCAGGCAGTAGGCGCGATTTCTTTTTTCCTCGCTGCGCGTTGGGCCAAGATAGATGCCACCGAGCAAGATGCCGCTGCGCATACGACTATGCCTGCCCAGCAGGAGGTAATCGAGCACCGTCATGGTTGGAAATTGGCCGAGATTCTGAAAGGTGCGCGCTATTCCAGCACGCGCCACCTGGTGCGCTTTGAGTTGCAGCAGATCGCGTCCGGCAAAGGTGACATGTCCCCTTTCCGGCTGGTAGACACGCGAGAGCACATTGAAGAGCGAGGTTTTTCCCGCGCCATTCGGCCCGATTACGGCGAACAATTCCCCCGACTGCACCTGGAACGAAACATCCGCCAGCGCTTTCACACCGGCGAAGCGGACCGAAATATGTTCAGCGGAGAGCAGCCAGCGCTGCTCCCTGTGAGATCGCTTGCTGGTTGGTGCATTGCTCATGTCGCTCATGTCGCCCATCTTGTCCACCTTCTTTCCGGTCGTCGCAAGCGAAGCGTCCCCATGTTGCTGCGCTCTGTACCCTCGTGCAGGCCCAGATAAAACTTGCGCACGCTTTCGTCCTGCATCAGTTGTGCGGCGGGCTGCGCCAGTACGACTTTTCCGGTTTCCAGCACATAGCCTGAGTCCGCAACCGAGAGCGCCATCTGCGCATTTTGTTCCACCAGTAATACGGCAGTTCCACCCGCGTGTATCTCAGCGATGATGGAGCGAATTTGCTGCACCATGAAGGGAGCCAATCCCAGCGAGGGTTCGTCCAGTAAAAGCAGCTTCGGGTTCGACATCAGCCCCCGGCCAATCGCCACCATCTGCTGCTCGCCTCCTGAAAGATAGCCAGCGTGAGTCTTGCGGCGCTCGCGCAGGGCCGGGAACAGGTCCATCACGCGATCATAGGCGTGGCGCACGCTGGCACTGTCGTGCGAAGTAAGCGCACCTGCGCGCAGATTCTCGTCCACTGTCAGATCAGCGAAAAGTCGCCGACCTTCTAGCACCTGGGAGATGCCGCGCTGGACAATTTGCGTGGTATTGAGGCGGTCAATGCGATCGCCCTCAAAGAGGATGCTGCCACGGATGATGCTAGCCCTGTGAATGTTGAGCAGGCCGGAGATGGCGCGCATGATGGTCGTCTTGCCGGCACCGTTCGCGCCAAGCAGCGCGACCACTGACCTGTCCGGTACCTCTAACGAAACGCCCTGCACAGCAGGAACGGTGCTTTGATAGGTTATTGCGATATCCTGGAGAAGTAACATCCAGCTCCTCCTACCTGCTGCACCTTTGCAGCAATCAATTTTTAGCTCGCTTCAAACCGAAAGTACTCCGTGTTAATCATACCTGCTCTTCTGTAAAAAACAGGTAAACAGAATAGCTGAGGATATAAACAAATGTATAAACATTTGCCGTTCCTCCA
>DASTKE010000882.1:0-2611 GCA_035716105.1 Ktedonobacteraceae bacterium
CATCCTGCAAATTCCTGGCGCCAGGGAGGTCGCCGTTGAACTGCATTCGCTCAGTAAGACGTATAATATGGCAGGCTTCCGTGTAGGAATGCTGGTCGGAAATCCCGAACTGGTCGACGCGGTGGGTCGGCTCAAGAGCAACATCGATAGCGGGATGTTTCGCCCTGTGCAATACACGGCGATTGCGGCTTTGCAGTTGCCGGTTTCGTGGATCGAGCAGCGCAACGCCATCTATCGCCATCGACGTGATCTGCTGGTAGCAGGCTGCAACGCCATCGGTATGCGCACTACCGCACCGAAGGCCGGGTTGTACGTGTGGGCGGCTGTGCCACAAGGCTTCACATCACGCGCATTCACCGAGTGGCTTTTCGACAAAACCGGCGTCTTTCTCACCCCCGGCACCAATTTCGGCTCCGTGGGTGAAGGCTACACCCGTATCTCTATCACCGCACCCGACGAGCGTCTGGAGACGGCTTTACAGCGCATGAAAGCGGCTATCGAGGCGTAAATGATGGATATTGGCGCATTCACAAGGATACACCCTCCCGTAGGTGCCGATTGATCGGCACTCACGATATTACCAGCAGGATTGAGCGCATTCATATACGAGAGCGGAAGGATATGCAGCTATGATTATCGAGCAGGATGCAGCAGCAATGAATCGCGCCCCTACAAATGCCTGGAATCTCTATGTTGGACCGGACATCTGTCAGAACGTGCGGGAAGGACTTGACCACGAGTGGCTGGTGACGAACGGTCTGGGTGGCTATGGTGCCGGCACAATCAACGGAGCTACGACGCGCAGCTATCATGGCTTGCTGGTGGCCGCGCTTCACCCACCTGTCGAGCGTACCGTGCTGGTCACGAAAATCGACGAGGAGGTGAAGTTTCCCGATGGAAAGCTGCTCAAATTAGGGGTCAACGAGTACAAAGACAACACCATCGACCCACAGGGATACCAGTATCTTGAACGGGTAGGTCTGGAAGGCGATATACCCTATTTCTCCTACCGGCTGTCGCAGACGCTGACTCTCGAAAAGCGCATCTGGATGGAATATGGGCAGAACACTACGTATGTGCAGTATATTTTGCAAGGCTCGCTTGATGAAGAGGGCGAAAAGAGCGAAGAGGCGCTGACACTCAACCTGTTGCCATTCTGTCTCTCCCGCGACTACCACAGCACCACGCGGGGATCGCAGGACTGGCATTTCCTGGTGGATAACGACGGCACCCGTTATCGCATCCGGGCCAGCGAGAACGCGGCACCTGTGTCTCTCATTGCCGGACCAGCCGCGACCTTCACTCCCACCGGCTACTGGTACTGGCACACCTACCATGTGCGGGACAGCGAGCGCGGCCTGCCTGATACAGAAGATGTCTATCAACCCGGCATCTTCCACATCCCTATCACGCCGGGACAGCGCGTCACGCTTGTTTTGAGTGCCGAAAGTGCGTTGCCTGCCGAGTTTGGTGGGCAGCAGCACGAGGAAATGGTAGGGCAGGCGCTGGCACGCCACAGCTTGCGCCTCAAACAACTGCTCGCCCTCGCCGATCCTTCAACTACTCATCTGCCCCAGCAGAACCCGGTGCAGGCGCGACTGGTGGTCGCTGCCGATCAATTCATCGTCGCCCGTCCCGACTACGCGAACGGCAACGGAGAACAACAGCCCTTGCGCCTCTCACCTGACCGCAAAACGATCATCGCTGGATATCCCTGGTTCACCGACTGGGGGCGCGACAGCATGATCTCGCTGCCCGGCCTGCTGCTCTCCACCGGTCGCTACAGCGAGGCACGCGGCCTGCTCAAAGCCTTCGCCTCGTTCACACATGACGGCCTCATTCCCAATCATTTCCCCGACAATGGCACCACGCCGGAATACAACACCATCGATGCCACGCTGTGGATGTTCCACGCCATTCAAAGCTATCTCTCGGCCACGGGCGACTGGACGCTGCTGAAAGAACTCTTTCCCACGCTGGCAACCATCATCCAGTGGCACGTCAAGGGAACCGATTACGGCATTGGCGTTGATCCCAGTGATGGCTTGCTGCGCGGTGGAGCACCAGGAGTGCAGCTTACCTGGATGGATGCCAAAGTGGACGAGAAGGTGATTACTCCACGACAGGGGAAACCTGTTGAGGTCAACACGCTCTGGTACTGCGCCCTGACCTGTATGGAAGCCTGGGCGGTGCATCTCTCCATCGACGCGACGCAGTACAGCCAGCTGCGCGAGCAGGTCAACCAGCATTTCGCCGCACGCTTCTGGTACGAGGAAGGCGGCTATCTCTACGATGTCGTGGATGTCGATGGGGTAGCAGGCCAAAACGATGCGTCGCTGCGCCCCAACCAGCTATTCGCGGCCTCGCTGACTCATAACCTGCTTTCCGAAGCGCAGACGCGCAGCATGTTCGAGCAAGTGACTACGCACCTGCTCACGCCGGTAGGACTGCGCAGCCTGAGTCCCACTGATCCCAACTATCACAACCACTTCAACGGCGACCGCGTGCAGCGTGACAGCGCCTATCACCAGGGGACGGTCTGGCAATGGTTGGTTGGCCCGTACATTGATGTTCATCTCTATTTACACAATAATCGAGCCGCGCTGCTTCC
>DASTKE010000883.1:0-2203 GCA_035716105.1 Ktedonobacteraceae bacterium
ATGCACGTCACAGCGCGCAGCAGCCATGCCGCCTGCCACTCCTTTTTCACCGTGCGCCGTGTCCCCATCGTCGCCGCCCGCCGCTCGACCGCGCTGCGATTGACATGCACCTCGCGCACCCAATCCATATCCAACGGCATCTCCGGATTGCGCTCAACATGCACTTCCGGCGTCAATGCCGCTTGTGCAATAGGTTCCTGAACCGCCTCTGGCTCAGTTCCCGTTCGTCTTCTGGTTGTAGTCATATATGTTCCCTCTGCTCTGCAAAAGCTGGAAGCTGGTCTCCTAAACGTATCATTATTGTACCCCAAAATCCACCTGCCTTATAAATGGCGAATAGGCCTGGAGACATTGCGTTTTTGTTCGCTGATGTTCGTCATTGATAAGGGTTGTCATTGGTAAGATGGATATCTCTTCACTCTTCCTTAACTCTCTTCCAGTTCAGGAAGATGTTCCTGGGGCATATGAAGCTTGACACAGAGGAACCGACGGGCAGCATCTACCTGTCCTTCTGTGAGACCGTGAAGGATTAAGGGACCGGTGAAGGCCACCGTCCGCAGCAAATGCACGTACTGATCGTAATCGAGGATACCTTCTCCGGCAGCCTGGAAGGTACCATCAGCACCTCGATCTTTTGCGTGGGCAATCACGATGTCCTCTCCAAGCAGGTCGAACGCCTCATTGAGCACCTGACTCATCTGGTCTTTGTCGCCTGGAACGATCAGATTGGCGGGGTCGATCACCACTTTCAAGCGCGGGGACTGCATCGCCGCAAGCAGCGCGTGGCCTTGTGCTGCGGTACTCACCACGTTTGCCCGCTCCGGTTCAAAGGCCAGCGTCACCTGCTCCTCCTCGGCGATCCTCACCGCCGCCTCCATGGAGGACAGCAGGTCTGACCAGGCATGGGAAGAGGCATTCTCTGGATGCCAACGCCACATGTTCTTGGGGTCACACGTCCCGGTACACAGGGTGATCACGGAGGTTCCCATGGCATGACAGGCCGATGCCAGCGTGCGTAATCGGCGTAAGCCTGCCACGCGCACCTTGTGGTCTGGATGGATCATGTTGTACGTACCTGAAACAGCCGCGATCTCAATGCCCCGGCTCATCGCGGCCTCGCGAATACGAATTGCGAGGGAAGGAGCGATAGTAGCAGGGAGCGTCGGCAGACCAGCACAGGCCAGATTGAACTGGACGCAGTCCAGGTGATGCTCTCTCACCGCATCGAACACTTCCTCCACTCCTGGACGAGCAAACGTCCTGGCAAAAATCCCCAGCCGCATCACACGCCTCCTGTCACCTCGGCCAATGTCACCCATGCCCCCGTTTCGACCGAACGCGAGATCGCGACAAGCGCTCGCAGCGCGGCCACGCCGTCTTCGACACTGGCCCCATGCAGCGGTGTCCCATGCAGGATCGAATCCGCGAAGCCCTCCAGTTGCAACCGATAGACATGCGCATCCGCACCGAGCGGGCGATGGTACTGCCCATCACGCACGCTGAAGCATTCCACTTCACTGGAGCGCAGATACCAGGGATTGAAGGTCTTGCCAAGCACGCTGCCGTACTCTCCGTAGACCTGAAAGCCCTCATGCCAGTCCATGCGTACTGCCATCGTCAGATCAAGATGACCTACACTGCCATCGGCGAATTCGATGGCAACAAACCAGCAGTAGGCTCCGAATTTCTGCACGAGCCTGGCTTGCACGCTCACGATTTCACCCCCCAGAAAGCGGGCAGTATCGACGAGATGGCTGCCGTGGCCTAAGAGATAATAACGTGGCTTGTCGGCTTTCGGATTACCTGCTGGTCGCCTGGCGCGAGCACTGGTGGTCAGGATGGGCTGGAGGTTGTCCGTCATAGTGTACCGATAGGTCGAGTCGCAATACCACGCTTTGAGCGCGAGCATCTGCCCCATCTCTTTCTTGATGAACTGACGAGCGAAGACGATGCCCGGATCGAAGCGCTTCATATTCCCCACCTGAAGCAGCAGTCCAGACGCCTGCACGTGCTTACGTAACGCTTCGCACTCCTCGACGGTGACGCCAGGCGGTTTTTCGACGAGTACATGCTTGCCTGCGGCAAGCGCCCTGAAAGCATGCTCCACATGGAACTGGTCTGCGGTGGCGATAATGACGGCTTCGACCTGCGGATCAGCCAGCATCGCGTCGTAATCGAGATAGGTGACATGGGGATCGTGGAG
>DASTKE010000884.1:0-2274 GCA_035716105.1 Ktedonobacteraceae bacterium
GAGGGGCCAGTGAGATTGTCTTCGGGATAGACAGCGATGATATCGCCGGTGAAGAGGCCAGTCGAATCGCCGACGAGCTGCGTCACCGAGTAGATGTGCTCGCTGATATGCAAGATGCGATCAATGTTCAGAGCCTGCAAAGAGGTCGCGATATTCATTAATGCGCTCTGATCCATCCCATCGCGCTGGTCGCCCACAATCCAGAAGACGATGCCATCACGCTGGAAGATCAGTTCGCTGCGCTGGCCGAAGACCCAGACATGGGAGAAGTGGTTGTGCGTCATCCACTGCCCATCGATATAGATAGCCTCGGCCTGACCCATCTGGTCAACGTTCAAAGGATAGGCGGCACCGCGCTCGACCACCTGAAACACATTTTCTTTCGGCTTGAATTCGCGTATAGCAATGCGACCCGTCCCATCGGGGGTCACACCCGGTTCCGAGTAGGTGTAGTTCAATTCCAGGATGGGGCCATCGGCCCAACTCTGATCTGTTGATTGGTACATGTAGAGGCTATCGAGGCTATAGTCATCCGGTATGGACTGCGGCAGGTACATGGGGAAGTGCAACATCTGCTGCGCTCCCACCAGCGTCATCTGGGCTGGTAGTGAAGCATCAGCCTCCTGTACCGTCGATTGCCCGCGCACCTCCGTGGGAGGCCGGACGACCTGCATGACACCACTGTGCGAATGACGCAGCATAATATCCATGCCCAGCGCGAAGGACTGGCTGGTCATCATCACCGTACAAACCATGAACAGCATAACGGCAGCGCCCACCGTCAGCAACATGCGCCGGGCGGGCAGTGCATTGACGATGGAGGCAAAGGTCGGACGCTTTCTCTCAAATAAGCGAGGATGCAGGTTGAGGCGACGAAAGACGCGAGCGCGGGTTTTCTGTTCAAACCCAGGCTCAAGCAGCCGAAAACGTGGAGATTCAGCTTCCAACAGCGTCTGCACGAAGTAGGGAGGCAAATCCTCTTCGTCGACAGAAAAGAGCGTGTCTAACTCCTGGGCAAAGTCCAGATCTTCCTCGCTGAAGTCAGCAGGCAGATCGTGTCCGTGCCAGTGTGTTGAAAGAGGAGCAGTACGCCCTTCCTCATTCTGTTGTCTTTCAAATTCGCTCATACTCATGAACGTGCTCCTTGAGCGTCTCGCGCAAGCTTTTCCGCGCTCGCCAGAGCCGTGTATCGACAGCATGGCGTGTGAGGCCGGTTTTTGCTGCCAACTCTTCGGTACTGGCGTACATAAAGTAACGCTGATAGATCAGGTAGCGGTCAAGCTCAGGCAACGTCGCCAGGGCAAGGCGCAGTTCCTCGCGCCTTTCACTCTGTTCCAGCAAGTGTTCCATGCTGGCTTCTGGATGCGGCGGAAGCGCGACACGAGCAGTGTTCTCACTTCCAGCCCAACCAGGTGCTTTCCGCCCCCCACTGCCATCTGATGATGCCCACTGACGGGTTTCATCCGCCGATTGCACATTGTGCGCCTGGCGGCGGCATAGCTGGCGTCGTCGATCCAATGCGATATATTTTCCTCGCATCGTCAACCACGTCCGCAGGGTTCCACGCTCCGGGTCGAACGTCTCGATCTCTTGCCAGACGGCCAGGAACAGGTCGTAGACGCATTCCTCAGCATCTTGCGCTACCCCTATGCCGTCGAGCACTAAACGAATAAAATAAAAGAGTTCACGAGAATACCGGGAGATGAGGGTTTCCAAAGCCTCCGGGTCGCGCTCGCGCAGCCGTTTAGCAAGGTCTTCATCCGACCAGTCCTGTCGCACCATGATTGCTCCTTACAGACCCTGGCACAGCCCTCTTCTGCAAATATGGATCATCGTCGGCCACATTACCGGCGAGACAGCAGGAGCATCATTGCACCTACCTGCCCAATTATGACATCATCACGATACAACACACTCGGATGATGGCAGAGAGATGTACCTGATCGGTGGTGCTCTCGCCTTCACGATGAAAGATATACGTTCAGCTAGAACGGAATCTCTCACATCTCCGGTCCCACCTAGTACCAAAGATGGAAGGCTTTTTACAATTTTGCTTGATTCAACGCAAAAAGTCAAGCTCTCAGGGGATATTTTTGTCAGGAGACGATACAGGCATGGCAAGCCATGCCCGTATCGTCTCCTGACAAAAATATCCCCTGTGCTAAACGTGCTATAATGCCTCTATTATCGTGTGAAGAAGGAGATCTCGATGACATTCTCTATTGTGGCACGCGATACGCGGACGGGTGAGTTGGGTATCGCGGTACAATCGAA
>DASTKE010000885.1:0-2763 GCA_035716105.1 Ktedonobacteraceae bacterium
TGCCTTGTGCTCGCCCGCGTCCTTGATAGCTCCAGCGCGGGCGAGCACAAGGCATCGCCCCTACGACCTCCCCCTCAAAGAGGTAGACCCAGCAATCCCTGCCCCTCGTTCCACTCTTCCTGCACTCTATTACTGGCTATACGAAAAATCTGAATCATTGTTCTGTTAGCAGTTCTATGGGTAGGAGCTACGCCTTCATAGTGGCCCTGGTGAGTGCCATGCCATGTGGTTCGCACGACAACTTTATCGCCTTCGGCTATCAGGTCATCAATGGTGACTTGTATGTCTGGGAAGCCGGTGCGTACTGCTTGAAAATAGGCTTTGACGCCAGTTGGCCCGGCGGGCTGTTCGGGCGTGGCGTTATCGACGAAATCGGGGGAGAAGAGTTCGTCGACGAGCGAGAGGTTGCCCTCGTTCAGCGCTTCATCGAAGATACGCCGAATGAGCGCCTTGTTCTCTTCTGCTGGCATGATATCCCCCTTTTCGATTATTGTTGTGGGCTGAGTACGTACCCAACTACTTCATAGCCGCGTCCGAGCTTCTCCTTCACAGGCAGGTCAGCGAGCCATTCCCATTGGGATTCCTCGCGCACGGCGAACTGGTCGCGCACTATGTCGAAGAAGGCGTGGGGAACAAGGGGCATGGCACGACGATGCTGCGCGTCGTGGTCGGTGCCGTGGACGTTGAAGGCGAAGCCGCGTACGTCGCTGAGCAGGACAACACGCCCACCCGTGTCTACGAGGTCGCGCAAGAGGTCGAGATGGGCCTGGATGACGCGAGTACGAAAAGACTGCGCGGCCTGCTGGTAGCGTCGATGCCGTTCCTGATCGGTCAGCAGCGCGGGAGCGACGCGCTGGATGTGGTCGAGCATGTCCAGCAGGGGATAACTGAAGAGTTGGGTGAGTACAAGCGAACTGACGACAAGGCCGAATTCGCCGCTATGCGGTCCCTCTATCTGCGGTGGATCGGGGATGGGACACTGTTCCAGGCAGATGGCGGCGGCATCGAAAATGGCGCTGGCTCCCTGCGCAATCAGCTTTTGCCAGGGCTGGGAAGCGATGAGGCGCGGGAGATTGGCGCTGACACCGCCGGAGATATCGCACTGCACGAGGCGCACCTGTTTGCGGAGTGCGGGTGAAGCCAGTTCGTCGCGTCCCTGCTGCATGGCTGGCAGGTCGAGATCGGCCAGCACGACTTCGTCGGAGGCGCGAGCAAGCTCAGTGAGCGGCACTTCGGTGCAGGCTCCCGCGCCGAGCACGAGCGTGCTGCGCGATGTGGCTGGCGCACGGTGACGCAGGGCAGAGAGGATGAGCGCGGAAGTTTGCTCAAGATGTTGTGGGCTGTGTTGCCGCAGCCATTCGCGCCTCCGCGCTCCCTGCGTCTGAATGTTGCTATAGGTCAGATTGTCAACGCGCAAGGCGACGCCTCGTTCCGGCTACTTACCCTCGTAACGAGCGGGGCGCTTCTGCAAGAACGCGGCCACGCCCTCGCGGTGGTCCGCCGTTTCGATGGCGATATCCTGCAGCGCGCCCTCAAGCTGCAAGGTGGTATCCAGGTCGCTCTGAATGGAGGCGTTCATCAGTTCTTTGATCAGGCCATAGGCGCGGGTCGGCCCCATCGCCAATCGCTGCGCCAGCGCCTGGGTAGCGGTCTCGAACTCTTCTAACGGCACACATTTGTTGACCAGCCCGATACGTTCGGCCTCCGGGCCGCTGACTTCTTCGGCCAGCATCGCCATTTCCAGCGCTCTGCCAAAACCCACCAGGCGCGGCAGGAAGAAGCCACCGCCAGCATCGGGAATGAGGCCAATCCTGGCGAACGCTTCAAGGAAACGGGCATTGTCGGCGGCGATGCGCAGATCGCAGGCCAGCGCGAGGTTGCAGGACGCTCCAGCAGCCACGCCACGCACGGCGGCAATAACTGGTTTGGGCATGGTGCGAATGGTTTTCACCACGCGATGATATCTTACCAGGTGCTCGCTGACCCTGGCCGGTTCGCCACTGGCATGTACCTGGGCAAAACCCCGCAGGTCCTGTCCCGCGCCAAAAGCTCGACCCGCGCCGGTAATCACGACGCAGCGCACGACCTCATCATGCGCTGCAGCCTCGACCGCCTCGTACAGTTCATCGAGCATGACATCATTGAAGGCGTTGAGCACATCGGGCCGGTTCATAGTGATCGTGAGTACGCCCCCATCCTGCGAAACGAGCAGGGTTTGGAAGTCGGTTTTCATTGAATGTTCCTCCGGGCTTGCCCCATGAAATAGTTCTCAGCAAGACTATGATGTTCCAGTTGGGTTGCTATACGTTACCTCAAAGGTAGTGATTACCGGTTGACCGCTATTGGGAAGCGGAAAGTCTTCCAGGTAGAGTTCAGTGGCCTCTTTGAGATTTGCAATGGCCTCCTCAATACTGTATCCCTGGCTGATGGTACCAACCTCTGGACAATCTGCAACGTACAAATTTCCTTCTTTGTGAAACACGCCGATAAAGGTTCGGACAGCCATTTCATTTCCTCATTATAGCATTTTTGACGCAGGCAAGTTGCTGTGTAGCGCTTCTACGTTTTTATCATTGGTACGTCGAGCATGAGCACTTCGAGGGCGACACGGGCGTTGACGTTCTGGTCGAGGGCTTCCTGGGTGCGCAGGATGGCGCGTATCATGCGTTCGCATTCAGAGGAGCCGAATTTGTTGGCCTGGGTTTTCAGAAGGTCGCGCATGTCGACGTTGACGGTCAGGTCGAGGCAGGTGTTGGCAGCCAG
>DASTKE010000886.1:0-7590 GCA_035716105.1 Ktedonobacteraceae bacterium
CGCTTTTCCAACTTTTTCACATCCAGATGCGCCAGTGGTCGGGGGTGTCGATGCCGGAAGTGTCGGAGAGGTCGGCGTGGTTGGGCCAGACAGTGGCGTTGGGTTCGAGCGCTTTGTAGGCAACGGCGATCAGGCCCGACCAGGTTTCGTGGGCTTGCAGCGCCGCCATCTCCTCACGGGTAAAGAAACGGGCGTCGTCGATCTCGGCCAGGTTGGGACGCAGGTCGCTGAGCGGCGAGAGCAGCTTTGCGAGATACATGAAGAAGTAGTTGTGCTCGTCATCATCCATCACCCAGAGCCGCACTCCGATCAGACCCTCGACGGCTACCCGCAGGTTCGTCTCCTCGAATGTTTCGCGCACCGCTGCCTGATCGGGCAGTTCGTCCGCCTGCACGCGACCAGCAGGCAGCAGGTAGCGCCCCTTTGTGACGCCGTAGATGTTGCGCACCAGCAGCACCCGCCCCTCGTACACTACAACGGCTCCCGCCCCGATACTCAAAGGGCGCTTCGGACGTGGACGCCCGGCGGACATATTGTCTTGTGATTGTGATTGTGATGATTGTGACATGCGGTATGCTCCCTGTGGCAGTTTCTAATCGTTGCCCATAGTATACCTCACGAACTGAAGCCCCCGGCAGGCCACCCCCAGAAGGCGTGAACGGAAAGGGGGATACGGCTGGCAGGCCACCCGCAAGGGGTGGCCCTACTATACGACGGCTTCGCGAGCCGATGCGCGTCTATAGTAGGGCCATCCCCAGAGGCGTGAACGGAAAGGGGGATACGGCTTGCAGGCCACCCGCAAGGGGTGGCCCTACTATACACGTTGGCTTTCCAGGCGACCTCGTGTATAGTAGGGCCACCCGCAAGGGGTGGCCTGCCCGGGCTTCCGTTCACGCTTCTGGACCCATCCCCTTGCGGGTGGCTTGCCGGATTTTCTTCCTTTATACTGCCTGCCAGACTTGTACGGTGTGGTCGAGGCTGCCGGATGCTATGCACTGCCCGTCGGGCGACCATGCTACGGACCAGACGGTACCGTAGTGGTTAGCATAGGTAAAGGCGTTTTCATCGATGGAGGGATGCCAGACCTGCACCGTCTTGTCTTCACCGCCGGATGCTATGTGCTGCCCGTCAGGCGACCACGCCACAGCCTCGACGGGGTTGTTATGGCCGCGATAGGTGTAGATGGAGTAGCCGGTCGTCGCCTGCCAGACTTGTACGGTGTGGTCGTCGCCGCCGGAGGCGAGGCGCTGGCTGTCAGAGGCCCATGCCACCGCCCAGACCTTATCCATGTGACCCTTATAGGACAGTATATGGTGTCCCTTGCCGGCATCCCAGACCTGCACCGTCTTGTCGGCGCTAGCTGATGCCATGTACTTGCCATTCGGCGACCACGCCACGGAGCCTACCCAATCCTTGTGACCTCGGTAGGTGAGCAGGCGATGCCCCTTTTTGGCGTCCCAGACCTGCACCGTCGCATCCTTGCCTGCCGAAGCGATATATTTGCCGTCTGGCGACCAGGAGAGGCTCAGTACGCCATCGCTATGGCCTTGATAGGTGAGCAGGCGATGACCTGTGACGGCGTCCCAGACGTGTATCTGCTGATCGACGCCACCTGAAGCGATATATCTGCCATTTGGCGACCATGCCACAACTTCCACCGCCCCCGTATGTCCGCTATAGGTGAAACCGTGGTTGCCGGTCAGCGCATCCCAGACCTGCACAGTATGGTCGAGCGAGCCGGAAGCGATACGCGGCGTGGTGGAGGCCGCGCCGGTCGCGGTTTTCACCGCTGGCGACCAGGCTGCGGTAAGTACCTGATTCCCATGTCTCACATAGGTGTAGAGCGTGGTACCCAGCGTCACACTACGTGGTTGCAGCAGGTACCAGGTTGCGCCACCGCCAATGGCCGCGACGCCTATCAGCCCGGCTATACCCGCGATAACGGTGCGGCGTGAGAAGCGCTGGACATACATGTCTGGACGCGGCGGCAGCCTGGTGTTCACATAAGCCGTCGTTGGGCGGGCCAGCAATTTCGTCCCGCCGGGTCGAGCCACAAGACGCTCCGCCGGGCGTTGCGTAACTATCTTCCGTTCTCGAACTGCTGGACCAGGAGCGGCTGCGCCCGGCATAGGCGTCCATGCCGCGTCGAGCTGCGCTGGCTCGATTGGGCCAGGAGTCTCAGGAAACGGCGTGAAGGGGAGCGTTGGAGTCAGGCGCAAAGGCTGTGGCTGGGTGGGCAGCGCGGATGCCGGAGCGGCATCCGCGTCCGTCCATTGCCATCCAGGTGAGGATGGCTGTTTGTATACCTCTAGCGCTGTACTCGTCGGCAACTCCGCAAGCTCCGCAGCTGCCAGAGCTTCCTCTGGCTCCTCTGTTGGAAAAGCAGCTTCAACGGCCAATGCTATGCCGGGCGAAGAAACAGCAGCTTTCACAGGGAATGACGTGTCCTGCATTGACACATCATCACCAGTAAAAGATGCTGCGCCGGGCAAAGAAGCATCGCTGGCTGCGGGCGGCGCGACATCCAACATGAGCGTATCAGCTTCGGCAGAGGATGATTCTTCGGGCTGTTGCGCATCGGCTTCCGCAGGGGATAATTCTTCGGGCTGTTGTGCGTCTGCTTCGACGGATAGCGATGCTTCCGGCAAAGGTGGGTCTGCTTCCGCAGGGAATGATTCTTTGGACTGCTGCGCTTCTGCTTCAGGGGACGGCGATATTTCCGCTATAAGCGCATCTGTTTCAATGGGTAGGGATGCTTCCACCGGAAGCGTATTTGCTTCAGAAGCTGATGCTTCCGGCAAAGGCTCATCAGCTTCGGCGGGTAGGGATACTTCCACCAGAAGCGTATCATCTTCTGAAGCTGATGTTTCCGGCAAAGATGGGTCGGCTTCGGTAGAAAGAGTGTTTTCGGACAGGGAGTTGCCTGTGCTGGCGGGAGCGGGTGGGGATAGCTGACTTTCTGAAGCGATCAGCGTCAGGACGTTTGAGAGCGAGAAGGGCGGGAAGGTCTGTGGACGGCAGGCTTCTTCAAAGGCATGGGCAAAGGCTTTGACGTTCTCAAAACGCCGGGCCGGGTCTTTTGCCAGCGCCCGCAGCACCACCTGCTCAATGCCTGCTGGCAGAGTGGGAACGCTGGCACGCAGGGAGGGGACCGGACTATGCAGATGCTGCTTGCCGACCTCGATAAAGGTACCCTCAAACGGGTGATGCCCGCAGAGCCATTCATAGGTGATAATCCCCAGCGCATATTGATCGCTGGCGCTGCTGCCCTTGCCCTTCAATTGCTCAGGCGCGAGGTAGAGGACATTGCCGACGACATCGAGCGAACTGGATGAGCGCACTCCCTGCACTAGCCGGGTAATGGCGATATCGCTCAGCCAGACCTCGTAGCTGCTTCCCAGCAGCAAATTGCCCGGTTGCAGGTCAAGGTGCAGCAAATGATGCTCATGGGCATAGTGCAGCGCGTCAGCGATCTGCTCGATGTAGGGTAAAATCTTCTCCGGCGCTACCGGCTGACCACCTGGTAGGATGTGCGAGAGCGTCCCATGCGGCGCGTAGGACATCACGATATACGGTACATCGCCCGCAACGTCAAATTCGAGAACGCGCACCAGGTGTGGATGCTTCAACGCGGCAACGGTCTGCATCTTTTCAAGAAAGGCGCGCCGCTCCCTGCCTGTCAAATGGAGCAGCAGCACCTTGACGGCGACCTGAGTTTTGTCTTCAGCGTGTTCGGCGAGATAGACCTCGGCGGTACGCCCGCGCCCTATCGGACGCAGCAAGCGATAGTTCCCCAGTGTCCTGCTCTTCTGACTCGTCTCCGTAGCTCCTGCCTGGTGTTCCCCTTCTAAATCGGTTCCCCCAACCATGACAGTACTCCTCTTTTTGGCAACTTCCAGTACTGTTTCTGCTCTGGAATTCTACTTCCCCAAATTGATGAACGTGCAAGCATGTAGCCAGTAACGACGATAGAGTTACTGGCTACTCTAATAGTGAAAGAGGAACAGCAAAAAATGCAGGTCGCGCTGCGACCTGCATTTTTTGCTGTTCCTCTTTCACTATCATCCCCTTATGGAGTCAGACGGTTCATATCCCTGGGAAAGGTCGTGACCAGCTTGACGTTGGGGATGCCGGTGAGCTGCATCAGCAGGCGTTCGAGACCGATGGCGAAGCCGCCATGCGGTGGCATTCCATACCTGAAAGCCTCAAGGTACGACTCGAACGGCTCGATGGGCAGGTGTGCCTGCTCCAGCGCCGCCAGGTAATCCTCGTAGAGGTGCAGGCGCTGCCCGCCCGTGACCAGTTCGGTGCCGCGAAACAGCAGGTCGAACGAGTTGGAGTACTCAGGCCGGCCCGGTTCCGGGTAGGTGTAGAATGGCCGTTTACGCATCGGATAGCCCGTCACGAACAGGAAATCGCTGCCAAACTCCTGCGCCGCCCACTCGCCCAGCCAGCGCTCGTCCTGCGGCGAGAGGTCGGGTTCGCCGCGATTGTCCACGCCATGCAGCTTCAGAATCAATTCCTGCGCTTCAGCGAAGTGGATGTGCGGTATCTCCGCTGGCACAATGGGCAATTCGACACGCAGCAGTTCCAGTTCTGCCGGGTACTGCTCGCGGAAGGTGTCCATCATCTCGGCTAGAACGTCGCGTAGGACAGCCATCACGGTGAAATGGTTCTCGATAAAGCCCATCTCGGCGTCCAGGCTGACGTACTCATTGATATGGCGCGTGGTGTCGTGCGGCTCGGCCCGGAAGACGGGTCCGACCTCAAACACGCGCTCAAAGACACCCACCAGAATCTGCTTGTAGAACTGCGGGCTTTGCGCCAGGTAGGCATCGCGCTCGAAGTAGCCGAGCTTGAAAACGTTAGCACCGCTCTCCGTCGCGGCAGCCACGATCTTTGGCGTCTGAATTTCGGTGAAGCCGCGAGCGGTCAGCGTGCGGCGATAGCTGCTCATCGCGCCGGAGGCCAGCCGCAGGATAGCCCGGCGCGTGGGATGGCGGTTGCCCACAACGGCGTGGTCGAGCAGCGTGTTGATGTTCGCGTTGAGCTTGCGCTTATTGAGCGAGAGGGGCAGCGCCTCTTTGACGGGCGTGATGACCTCGATGCGCAGGTCGTGGAGTTCGACGCCGCCGGGTGCCTGCGCCTCGCTCGCGACCACGCCCTCGATGGCGACGAGGCTTTCCAGACCCGCCTCGCTATCGTGCAGGGGAGCCAGTTCAACCTCGGTCTCCGCCACCGCCTGTATTGTTCCCCACCCGTCGCGCACTACGAGAAAATTGATGCCGCCTAGCTGGCGTTTGGATTGCAGCCAGCCAGCCACACGAACGCGCTCGCCAATATGCTGGCTGACTTCTGTTGTACGAATACGTTCCATGACAAAATGCCCCTTTCCAAAAACAAAAAGCCCTCGTCCTATTGGAGGACGAGGGCGAAAACGCCTGTCGTGGTACCACCACCATTCACCTGTGTGCCGCACTCCTGTGAGCAAGCAGCAGATCTTTGCCGGTTCAACCCCATACGCACCAGCCGCAAAGCTTGTAAAACCGCACCGCATATCGTAGGGCCATCCCCTTGCGGGTGGCCTTTAAATTAACTTATGCGGTTCAGCCCTTTTGCCAGGGTAAACCGTCGCGCTGGAACGGGCGCGACCCGCAACTGGCTACTACAACCCACAGAGGGCGTTCACCGGCTGGCTCGAAGGTGTCATTGGAAAGGGCCAACGGCAATGCTTCCAGCAACATGCACTGCTCTCTGAACGCTGGCAGGTCTTCCAACCTGTCCCTCTCATCGCCTCTATTGATTATTTTCCTGCTTCGCACTATAGCACGATGCGTACATGAAGTCAAGACGATTTTCGCTGCCGGTTAGTAGAGGTCAGGAAAAAGTCCTGTTAGCCGAATTTTTCAGCATTTTTTAAGCTTCTTATGGTATAGTTGGGATGTTAGCAACCAGGCATTCTGATGCTTCTCTCTTCGCTTGCATGTAGTGCCAGGACAGGCGAGTGAGGAAGAGGTGTCGACCCAACGTTACGCGCATTTCATTTCAGTCCATTACCCTACGCGCCCTTCTGACCCGGAGCCTACCCAAAACGGCTCCCCAAACCCTGAAATTTGACTGTGCAACGTACAGCGAGTGAGCGAACAAAGCTGTACATCTTGTGCAAAGGAAGAGTAGTATGGATATTGATACTATCCGGTTTTCCCACATCCTGGAGGCGGAGACGCTGGAACACATCGAGTACTTCCTCTCCCACACCGCCTTCGTCATCTCCCACAAATCCGAAAGTGTCGAGACGCTGCAAGGCGTGCTCTGGTACCTTCCGGCCAACAGCCCCATCATCATCGTCACCAACTGTCCGCGAGGTGAGCTAGCACATATACGCACCAGCCTGAAAGAACACATGTCCTCGCACCGCAAACTCTATATCATCCATCAGAAAGATCCCCGTGTCGCTCGCCTGCTGAAAGCTCATGGCGTGGAGCAAATCCTTGACGGAGAAGGCAGAGTGCGCAACGGCAAGGGTGAAGGCATGTACGTTGGTACCCTCTGCGCCGCCCTGCTGGGCTATCCGCAATGGGTGATCTACTACGATGCCGATAACATCGTCCCCTGCTCACTGCTGGAATACACGCTGGCAATGGGCAAACTCTTTCTTTCCGCCTCCCCAACTCATTCCCTCGACTTCCCCTGGGAAAGCGAAGCGGGTGATATGCTGCATAACATACGCATCTGCTGGTCATCCAAGCCAGAAGTGAAAAACGGCACGCTGGAATTCAAGTTGCTCGGTCGCTGCACCAGCGTGATCTCGCCCCTTTTCAGCACCCTGCTGGACGAGTGGTTCGGCATTCGCGATTACCCCATCATCTCGTCGAATGCCGGTGAGCAGGGAATGACCATCAAGACCGCGAAAACGCTGCGATTTTCGTCTCATTACTCCGTCGAGACGTTCCAATTCCTCGATTTTATGAATGCTGCCGCCTTGAGCGGGAAGCCGCGGAAAGCCATCTTACAACAGTACCAGTCAAAAAGCCCGCATTTCCACACGAAAGGGGATGACGAACACATACGGGATATGATCGCGCAGAGCCTCGGCAGCTTCTTCGTCTTTCACGACTACATTCCCACCAGCATTCGCGAGCAACTGTGGCGCATTTGCGATGAAATGCAGCTTGAGATATGCTATCCTGTAATATACCCTTCTATAGGGAGCTTGAATATCGACCTTTCTCACCAGACCTTCGTAGACCAGTACCGGTTGTTCCGGGAGTACGAGTACGTGTAATGTGTACAATGCGCTGCTCCCGGCTCAATGCAAGCAATTGAACCAGGGAGTATCATTGTGCGGCTTCTTCTTGTACGTCACGGAGTCACAACTTACAATACCGATGCTCGTTACACGGGCCAGGCGGATGTCCCACTGAGCCGGCTGGGAATGCTCCAGGCGGAGGCAGTGGCCCAGCGCCTGGCCTCGGAACCTATCGATGCCATCGTCTCTTCCGACCTGCAGCGCGCTCGCGTCACCGCCGAAGCCATTGCGCGTCATCACGACCTGCCTGTCTGGGAAGATAGCGACCTGCGCGAAACATC
>DASTKE010000887.1:0-5964 GCA_035716105.1 Ktedonobacteraceae bacterium
GCGTAAAACTGACTCTTCCCTGTTGTAATCAACGCTCTTATCGGCATACAATAAAATGTAGATATCTATTTTTTCAACTGAAAGGTAGGATACATTCATGCGAACAAAAATAAGTGTGATCGGCGCGGGCTTCGTGGGCAGCACGCTGGTGCAGCGGCTGGTAGAGCGCGACTATGCCGACGTGGTGATGTTCGATATCGTCCCCAATATGCCGCAGGGCAAGGCGCTGGACATGCTGGAGGCTGGCCCCATTCTCGGCTACGACTCGCTCGTGACTGGCACCAATGATTACGGCGATACCGCCAATTCGGATATCGTGGTCATTACTTCTGGCTTTCCGCGCAAGCCGGGCATGAGTCGCGACGACCTGGTCAAGAAGAATCAGGAGATTGTCACACAGGTGACGGAGCAGGTGGTGCGCTACTCCCCCAAGAGTATCCTCATCATGGTGACGAATCCGCTTGACGCGATGGTGCAGCTTGCCTACAAGATCAGCGGCTTCCCGCGCAATCGTGTGATGGGCATGGCCGGCGTGCTGGACACCGCTCGCTTCCGCACCTTCATCGCCCAGGAACTCAATGTCTCCGTGCGCGACGTGCAGGCATATGTGCTTGGTGGGCATGGCGATACGATGGTGCCTCTGGCTCGCATGTCAACCGTCGCGGGTGTGCCGCTTCCGCAATTGCTGCCAGCAGAGCGTATCGAGCAGATCGTGCAGCGCACACGAGATGGCGGCGCTGAAATCGTCAAATTACTGGGAACGGGCAGCGCCTACTTCGCGCCCTCCGCCTCGATATTACAAATGATCGAATCGATTATCCTCGACAAGAAGATGATTATGCCCTGCGCCGCCTACCTCGATGGAGAATACGGCGTCAATGGCCTCTTCGTCGGCGTGCCGGTCAAGCTCGGCGCGGGCGGTGTCGAGCAGATCGTGCAGATCGACCTGAACGAGGACGAGCGCTCGCAGCTCCAGCGTTCCGTCGATGCCGTCAAAGAACTGATCCATGTGATGGGCATTTAACAGGCGAGGAAGATGAATAGACAGTCATGTTGGTTTCGCTAGCATGACTGTCTATTCACCTCCTTCGTGTTCTTCATATAGAAGAGAGGCTTTTCCCGCTCCCGCAATCACGATGATATATTCTCCCTTCGGCGTGGTCTGCTTTGTGCTTTCAAGCAGAGACGAGAGGGTGCCGCGCTGGACTGACTCGAACATCTTGGTGAGATCGTTGGCAATGGCGGCTTCGCGGTCGCCGAAGACTTCCAGGGCATCGCTTAGAAAAGCGACTAGCCGGTAAGGACTTTCATAGTAGATAAGGGTGTGTGGGGAGAGCCTGTCAACATCGAAGAATTTGCGCCTGCCGACCGGTTTGCGCGGCGGAAAGCCTCGAAAAGTGAAGCTGTGGACGGGCAGGCCGGAGAGCACCAGGGCCATCACAAAGGCTGTAGGGCCGGGTATCATCGTCACGGGCAGGTGCTCCTGGATGGCGCGGCGCACCAGGGTGAAGCCGGGGTCGGAGATGCCCGGTGTCCCCGCGTCGCTGACCACCGCGACGGATTTGCCCTCTTTCAGCAAGTTCTCGATGCGCTCTCCGGCTCGCTGCTCATTATACTCGTGAAAGGCCATCTGCGGCTTTGAGATGGCGAAGTGCTTGAGCAATATGCCCGTTTTACGTGTATCTTCACTGGCAATGATATCGACCTCGCGCAGCGTGTCAAGCGCCCGCAGTGTTATATCACTAAGATTACCTATTGGGGTCGCTACCAGGAAAAGTGTTCCATACGTGTGTTGTTCCTCGTTCATTTTGCTGATCTCGCATCTCTTCGTATATCAGGCAACCTGGCAAGCACATCCTGGCGTTTGACCTTCAGTGTATGCGTTCGCGGAAAATCTTGCTCAGGCCAGACCGTGAAGCCACGAATCTGCTGGTGCGGCGCAAGTTGTTTATTGACTTGCTTGATGACGGACCTCGCTTTCTCCGGCTCTTCCATCAAAAGTATGCCATACACCTCTGGTCCCGCTCTCTGTTCCTCCAGACCGATCACCACCGAGTCTTTGATGAGTGGATTGCTATTAAGAGCATTTTCCACGTCTTCGGGAAACACGTTCATCCCATTTGCAAGCACAATTAAGTTTTTTTTACGTCCTTTTAAATACAAATCACCATTTTTATCAAAAAAACCCAGGTCTCCGGTGTGATACCAGCCGTTTTTAAAGGCCGCTGCCGTCGCTTCCGGGTTCTTCCAGTAGCCCTGTGCGACGTTCGGACCGCGCACCAGAATTTCTTTGTCATTGGCTATCCGCACCTCCACGCCCGGCAACGGCTTGCCAACCGAGGCATAATTATGGTCATTCTGCGGCGTTGCCGAGACGACGGGAGAGCACTCTGTCGCGCCGTAGCCCTGGAGCACGCGGAAACCCATGTGCTCCCAGCGCTCGGCAAGTTGTGGCGGCAGGTACGCGCCTCCACTGACAAAGAAGCGGAAATGACCGCCGAAACGCTTGTGAACCGCGCTGAAAAGCTTCCTGCGCAGCGCGAAGGGCAGGCGTGGAGCGATACGATGCAGCAATTCCCACTGCCGCTCCTGTTTTTGCTGCCGCACCGTGCGCTCAATACCGTTCATGAAGAGCAGGAGCGCTTGAGGAACGAGCACGCTGCACGTGACCTGGTGCGCGGAGAGCAGCTTGAGCAGCGTATCGGGAACGAGCGAGCGAGCGTATACCACGCTCGCTCCAATATAAAGTATCGCAATCTCGATAGTCAGTTCAAACATGTGGCTTAAGGGGAGTATTGAGAGGGCGCGGTCGCTTTCCAGGATGTTAACCACCTTGACTGCGGCCATGGCATTGCTGGCGATGTTGTTATGGCTGAGCATGACGCCTTTGGGCTGCCCTGTTGTGCCGGAAGTGAACACAAGCTCAGCCAGATCATCATCATTGACTGTCGGCAGTGCTGCCGTATCAAGGGTCCCCTCCGGCAGCGTCTCGATGGAAATAAAGGGAATCGGCGGCTCTTTCAAGCCCTGGTACTGTTTTTCCGTGGTAATGAGCGCCCTGGCTCCCGTTGTTTGAGCAATCTTGATTAAGAAATCTTCACGATTGCTGACATCAAGCGGAACGACGACTCCCCCGACAAGCAGCGTACCCAGGTACGCGACCATCCAATTTATGCGGCTCGCCGACCAGATCATCAGCCGGTCGCCCTTCTGAAACTGCTGCTCCTCCTGAAGATGGCCCGCGAACCTCTGCGCTTTTTCCTGTAGCTCTCGATAGGTGATTGAGGTTGTACTTCCACCCTCGCCCGGCTCGATCATAACTGTATGATCTGCAAACCGCTGCGCCGAATTCTCGAAAAGTGCATTCAATGTCGTCATGACTTCCTACCTCCCCTTTGAATGATGGTACGCTTGCTCCCCATACAGGACTTTATGATACCACAAGCTGTGCTGCATCCATAAAAGCAACAAGAGCTTTACCATCAGATTATGATTATTATAGTAGAAGCGTATGCGTTTGACTAGATGGGCTCCTATTTGGGTCTCCATCCTTCCAGGGAAATCGTAGGGGCGATGCCTTGAGGCCGTCCGGGGGACGGAGACGGACGCCCGCCGTTGGCAGAGGTGTCCCCACGGGCGAGCACAAGGCATCGCCCCTACGATTTCCCCTGTTTTCGTAGACATGGCAAAGGCGTGTTGGGAAGCAAGGGTAGGCTTCTAGTACTATCAATGAGCTAAAGTTGCAAAATGTAGCAGGTAGATGCATAATATGAAAAGAGAATATATCAGAAAATAAGACTAAAAACGATAGATACATCTGCCGTATCCCTACAATGAAAATCACGATTTATGTATTGCAAACGATTTATGTAAAACAAACATTTATGTCTCTAACACCTGAAAACTGAGCCAGATTGTTCTATCTGTCAATAGCATTTTTATACCAAGTCATAGTTATTACTACTCAATCCATTGACGAATGAGTCTTTTTAGAGTACACTATGGAGTAGGTGTATCCGTATCATCGGGTCCATTCTTGCGTGTTTGATTGATGGATGTTGCTTTCCAGTATTCTACTGGAAGAAATGGGTATGGAAATGTAGATGAAGTGATATGTAGATGGATTGCTTCATACTATCTGTCAAAGGAGTAAGCAATGGAAAGCCAAACACCATTCCGTGTGCTGAAATTAATAGCTGAAAGGATTAACTATGCCGTCCCTCGAAACCGCTAATGTGGGCAAGGCCGTTGCGGCCAGAGTGGGTACGAACATTCGCGAAGTACGTACCAAACTTGGCATGACCCAGGCCCAACTTGCAGCCCCCGAATTCTCGATCTCGTACATTTCCGCGATTGAACGTGGCAAGATTCGCCCCTCGCTCAAGGCTCTCTCCATCCTCGCCCGCCGCCTCGATGTTCCTTTAACCTTCCTGCTTGAGGGTTCTCCCGCCGGAGCTGCGGAGGCACGTGCCGTGGGCTATTCTCCTGCTGATTCCGAGCCAGATCAGCGTGTGGATGTCGACCTCTTGCAGGCCGCAGTATTCGTGCAACAGCAGGCATATGAACAGGCTGCACAACTACTCGCACCTTTGCAGCCGGAACGTATCACCACCGACCAGGTCTATCGACTCTATCTCCTGCGTGGTCAAATCCACATCGGAGAGGGCCAGTTCCAGGAAGCGGTGGTCGATTTGCGTGCAGCAGTGAGTCAGGGGGAAGGGATCAATGATATCGAGTATATTGAACGCGCCCGAAATCTACTCGGTCAGGCGTACTTCTCTCTGTACAACTACACATTAGCAGTAGAAAATCATCTCCGTTGTAATGCTGCTATTGAGAGTGGTCAAATTAACGATCCCCTGTTTGCTCTGGATGTTTTTAGCAATCTGGCTAATGATTACTTCCGGCTGGGAGACCTCGAAAAAGCGGTCGTCTACTACCATCATGCCTTAGAGATGTATGAGGGTCTAAGTAGAGACAGCAAGAGCTATGCCCAGAAGTACATGGAGATCAGCCAGCGCTACAAGGCAGCCAGCAAACTGATGATGGCGCGTGATTACGCCATGCGCAGTCTCGCCATCTACGAGATGCGCGACCAGCAGCGCCTGGTTGGTCTAACCCACCAGCGCCTGGGCAGAACGTTGGAGAAGCAAAACAAGCTGGACGAGGCGGAACAGGAGTACCAGCAGGCCATCAGTATTGAGCGCGAGCTAAATGATGAAGCGGCTGCCTCCCAGTGTTATACCTCGCTGGCCGAATTACTGCTCAAACGTGGTGACGCGCAAGGGGCCGAGAAGGAGGCGCAAGAAGCGCTCGACTACGCTGAGAAAAGCCAGGATGCGCAGACAGAGGGTCAGGCTTTAATTGCCCTGGCTCAAATTCGCCATCAGGCCGGTGACTACACAGAGGCCGACAAGGCATTTGAGAAGGCTCTCGACCTGCTCGATCAGTCGCAGTCGCATGAAGTTGCCGCCGGTGCCTACTTCCGCTATGCCAACCAGTTGGAGACACGCGGAGAGGTCCAGCGCAGTCTAAATGCCATCAAGAAAGCCTACGAACACCAGCGACAGGGCAAGCGAAGCGATATGGAATAGCGCTTCGCGTATTCCTGTGTGAGTAGAAAATAGGAATCATGACCGCATTGGAGCTTCGCTCCCAATGCGGTCATGATTCCTGTTTCTTTGGGTCTACGGACATCCTGTTTCCCCTCAAAGGACGCAGAACCGTTTCTTTCGAGCAGTTGACCATTCTCATTTTCACCTGTACAATGCTACTAGCATGTTTTTTGTCAATTAAGTGAGCAAAGGCTATACAGCACAGAGGCTATGCAAACTGAACAATTGTCTGCTCACAACCGTTCTGGAGGGAATTGCCGGATGCCAGTAACGGCACGCGACCTTCGCTACCACGCCGAAGAAAGCTATCCTCTTCTCTGCGCCTATTTGCAGCGCTATGCCCAGCGCT
>DASTKE010000888.1:0-13258 GCA_035716105.1 Ktedonobacteraceae bacterium
ACATCCTGCACGAAGTCGCGGGGTGTGGCGCAGTCGGTAGCGCGCCTGCTTTGGGAGCAGGAGGTCCGCGGTTCAAGTCCGCGCACCCCGACCTCATCCACATCACTCTTAAGCGCAAACAACACAATGCACCCAACCCTAAGCGGGAGTAACTCAGTTGGTAGAGTTCCTGCCTTCCAAGCAGGCTGTCGCGGGTTCGAGTCCCGTCTCCCGCTCCAAATCGTACACCGTCTCTTTGCAGGCTGATTTCACGCCCGTTGGGAACAACCAGGCAGTGAAGAGGCTAGCAAGCGGACGGTGTTTTATTATGCAGTAATGCGTACAGGGACATCCTGCCTCGTAAAACACGCGACATCCTGCCTTCATGAGTGCGCGACATCCTGCTTCTTCCCTCTTGCCGACAGGGTTGGCTCCCGACGACAAGCAAGAGAGGATTTCCCATGGCTTCACCACGCTCACTGAAGCCGTCTCGCAACGTCACTGAGGCCCGGGCTGTCGCCCAACGTGCCAAGCTCGATGCCCAGACGAAGACATGGCTCCAGCAGGCAGCCACCAAAACACCAGCCAGCAAGCCACCCCACGGCCGGAAAGGAGCGGAAGACCCAATCTCGAAGCGCCGCGCCGCCACGACAGTGGAGCGCGCAGTCGCCGACTTCCTGGATGACCACGAAGGCGGCAATCACAGCCCCAAAACCTTGGAGTGGCATCGCACCGCACTCGGTTTCTTCAGCCGCTTCCTGGCCGAGGAACGCAGCATCACCCTGGTCGCAGAGATCGATGCCCCAGATATCAGCGCCTGGTTCGCTTCGATGCCCAAAACGCCCGCTAGCCGCGGTCATATTCGCAGCGAGCGCACCATCCAGACCTACGCCCCTCTCCTCCCAATCATTAGCTCAACTACCATCTCGTTGCGCATCACGTGGGAATAACATCGCGACATTGTGCTGTTCAATGAGCGACTATTCACAATCCGAGCGATATTTTCGGCAAGTCATTGAGATCTGGCGTGCCACCCTTGGAGAAAACCATTCCGCCGTTGTCGCAGGTTTATACAACCTTGCGAGTCTGTGTGCAGCAACTGGACGCTTCGGCGAAGCATTTGCCCTTATGGAACAGGGAAATAATATCGAAGACCAAATAATGGGTCAGATATTTTCTCTTGGCTCTGAGCAACAACGCATGGTTTATGTTGAGACGCTTCAACAGCATTTTCATGCCTTTTTAACGCTACTCGTCCAGCACTTCTCAGACGCGCCAGAGGTCTTAAGTGTAGGAATGGATAGAGTATTGCGAAGGAAAGGCATTGGGTTTGAAGCGCTATCGACACAGCGCGACGCTGTTCTGCGTGGTCGTTATCCAGATTTGGTCCCAAAGCTACGCCACCTCACGCTTCTCCGTGCCCAAATCGCCAGAAAGACGCTTGCTGGACCGGATTCAGCAGGGATGGAGGTGCATCAAGCATTGTTGCATGAATGGAACGACCAGAAGGAATCCCTAGAGGAAGAACTTGCTCACCAGATTCCTGAGATGAATCTGGCGCGGCAGCAGCAGATGATTAATCAGCAGGCAGTGATCAAAGCTCTTCCGACGGAGACAGCATTGGTCGAGTTTGTGCGCTTCGACGCTTTTGAATTTCAATCGATAATGAAGGAGGGGTGCAAGTAATTCATAGCTAGAAAATGAGCCAGGACTTTGCATTCCAACAAGAGCAAGTAATTCCCGGATCGAAACGGTCCGCTGGCTTTCGATCAAAAGAAGAGCACGTTCTTTCCCACTCGACCTGGTTCTCCATCAAAACCAGAGCAAGTAAATCAGCACTCGCACGACTGCTTTTCCCACCGGACTTTTCTCCCTCGACCTTGACCAGGAAGCAACTCCTTTTGCAGAGTATCATCCAAACCACTCATCACCCAACAAAAGGAGTCTGTTGCTATGATACCGACTTCTGATCGCTTTGACCAGTCCATCATTGCTGCCCTGCAGCAAGAGGACCCGCTCGTGGCCGACTATCGGGCCTTCTTTGCCCTTTTCGATTGGTCTCTCGTTGAGCAGTGGCAAGCCAGGCGCTCTGGTCGCGGTCGGCCAGCGCATCCCGAAAGCGCCTATCTGAAGGCTTTCCTCATGCGTCTCAAGGAAGGCTTTCGTTACAGCACCCAACTGCGCGACTTTCTGCTCAAACATCCTCTGCTCGTGATCGAACTGGGCTTCCGCCTGGTGCTGGACCCGGCTGCCCCGTATGGCGTCGATGTGGAACAGACTCTTCCCACCCGCTTCTGGTTGGGCGAGAAACTGCGCCACCTCGACGAGAACTTGCTGCAAGACCTGCTGGCAGCTACCGTGCAGTCTTTGAAGCAGCAAATCCCCGGTCTGGGCGAGACGGTGGCCTTTGATGTCAAGCACATCTATGCCTGGGTCAAAGAGAACAACCCGCGCTGCTCCGTCAAAGGCTCTTTCACCGTCAGCCACATTCCCAAAGGTGATCCCGATTGTCGCCTCGGCGTCAAGAAGCGCCGCAACCAGCAACAGCCGGATGGCAGCAGCAAAGAGGAGGCCGAGACGCTCTTCGGTTATGGCTCCGGGGTCGCCGCCTGCACTGATCCCCTTTATGGCGATGTGGTGCTGGCCGAGTATACCTTCCCCTTCAACGAAGCCGATGTCACCTATTACCGTCCGCTCTTCCAGCGCGCTGTGTTCGCCTGCCAGCAGTACCCGACTCATGTGACTGCCGATGCCGCCTTTGACTTCTGGTACGTCTACCAGACGGTGGCTCATGGCAAGGGCATCGCGGCCATCGCCCTCAACAGCCACGGACACCCTCACGTCCCTCGCTCACCCGACGGCACCCCCTTCTGCTCGCGAGGCTTGCTCATGCATCCCACCTTCGCCTTTGCCCACACCAATGGCTACCGTGCCCAGCGCTTTCGCTGTCCGCTGCTCTTCCCTGAAAAGAGCGGGCAGGGCTGTGAGCACGAGCAGTTCCAGAAAGGCAAAGGCTGTGTCAAGGACGTCAACATCGAGAAGGGCGGACTGATGCGCGCCATGCTCAACCGCGAGGGCGCACTCTACAAGGGTATCTACAAGCAGCGCACCGCTGCCGAACGCATCAACAGTCAAGCCAAAGAACTCGGCATCGAGCGACCACGAGTCCGTAACATTCGCTCAGTACGCAACCTCAATACCTTGACCCATCTCTTTATTAATGTGCGAGCATTACAGAAAGCTAAATCTATCAATGCTGAATTTCAATAAATGATTTACTTGCATCCCTCTAATGAAGGATAACACCTCCTGGGCAGAAGCTCGTTCTGTCGCCTTCATTTTACAATCAGGGGCATCGCACACCATTCAATTGATTGATCTGGGCAAAGCAGACCGTATTGATCAAGGAAATCTGGCTTTTAGGAAAGCACTAACTGGTGAAGACGAAAGGACCTCTACGCCCTCTTCCCTTTCTGCAGAGAATATGCCTTCACAAGTTGTTGAGCCGCCCAGAGAAAAAGTTTCTCGTATGCGTCATCTCACTCTTGATATGCACCGGTCTTCGGTGAGTAAAAGGCGTCAGGCCGCCTCTTTTGGCAACCGCTCCACTGTATGAAGGGTTACACCTCCTGGAGAAGACTGCTTCCGCGAGGTGTAGAGGACAGTGCATGCAGCTTCCCTGCCTGCTAGAGCCGGTAAGGCAGATACGACCATATCAGGGTCCTCAACATTATCGAGAATGAGGAGTGCATCGGCATGCTGAGTCAGGTAGTGGCAGAAATGACGTGCGCGTCGCGCGTCGTTCTCTGGACTGGAGATGTCATCATCGGGAAGTAGATAGTCAGTGTTGAAGGCAAGTTCTGCGAACCGTAGTTGCCAGTCGTAGAACTCGGTTCCTGTAGCCGTTAACCAGAACACACCGGATGGGAAGCGCTGTTCATAGCGATAAGCTAGCTACGCAGCTAGCTGCGTCTTGCTCACACCGCCCATACCGATTAGAACAGGCCCTGGTCATCTCTTCCTCAGCGTTGGGAGCAACTCACCCCAAGGTCTCCATTAGCCTGAATAATCTGGCGGAGCTTTATTGTGCAGTAGGCGACTACGGCCGGGCCGAGCCGCTGCTGCAATAGGCATTGGCGCTCTGCCGCACAGTGTCAGGTGAAACCCACCCGGATACTGCTACGAGTCTGAACAATCTGGCGGGTTTGTATAATGCACTGGGCAATTATGCCGAGGCGGAACCACTCCTGCGGCAAGCATTGGCAATGAGACGCACTGCTTTGGGTGAGCAGCATCCCGATGTGGCTACGAGCTTGAATAACCTGGCGGCGCTGTACGAATCGATGGGCGACAGCACTCGAGCCGAACAATTCTATCAACAAGCACTAACAATCCGGCGCACAGCTTTGGGAGAAATCCATCCCGATGTCGCTCAAAGTTTGAACAACCTGGCGTTACTCTATGCCGCCACACACCGTGAAACGGAGGCTTTCGCGCTACTGCAACAACTCTCTGCTATCCACGCCGGGATGATCGGCCAGGTTTTCGCCATTGGTTCAGAACGCCAGCGCCTGGAGTACCTCACGACCCTTCAGGGAGCCCTTGATATCTTCCTCTCGCTGGTCTCCAACATTTTCGTCATTCCTCGGAAGTAGTCCAGGCAGTAGATCAACAAACGCTTGTTAAGGCGCTGCCGCCAACGACGGCGCTGGTTGAGTTCGTCCGTTGCAAGAACTTCGATTTTCAGGAGGTGCCGACCAGGAGCAAAGCGCGCCAGAGGACATTCTCACACGTGTTAAGCTCCTTGAATATATCCTCACCCTGCTTACTCCCACGGGCTTCCCTGTCCTCTGGGCAGAACTACATATTGAATTAGGCAATACTCTCAGGCAAAATCCCACGGACAAGTCTGTACACCTCATGCGTTCTATCATCTGCTATGATACTGCATCCATTATCTATACACGTGAAGGAATGCCAGCTGACTGGATCAGAATACAGCGCTACAAAGGTACGGTGTTACACGAATTAGCGGGGCTGTTATCGGGTTCAGAGCGTGAAGAGATGCTGAGAGGCGCTATTGCCTGCTTTGAAGAGATTCTAGCAGTCGGAGACCGTCAACTAACACTGCCTATCAGAGCAAACAGAGGGGTTTTTCTACGTGAGTTGGCTGGCCTGTTCAGTGGCCTTCGTGAGTATTTCGTGAAGATGCGTGAAGTGCGGGTGATGGTCGCTTGTTAAAATAGCTGCAGTGGGGCGCGGCTTGCGCCCGGTTGTCACTCTATCGAACGGAAATCGGACCGTGGACCGCGAGATGGGTATAATCGCCAGGCTCCAGGTCCAGGTTACCGATCAAAGGGGCTGCCATGATGGCAGCCCCAAAACTGCCACCTGGTGCAACGGGGAGATGGGTATGCCTACCAGCCAGGGGCGGTGCTTCCCTCGCATGCCTGAAGGCAGCGGTCCCCGCGCTGCAATTTGGTGGGAAACCATATAGTACGATTTATGAGAGCCTCAAGGCGGCGTTTGGAGTTGCAATGCTGTTGAGACCACAAGACAGCTTCGTAGTGAGACTTTCGCATGTCGCATGTCTCATGAGACTCCTACCCGTTCCGTGAGACATGCGAAGGAATAGACTGGAATGCGGCGAACTACAAGGAGGAGGAAGGAGATGGCAAAAAAGCCTTTTAGTATCGATTTACTGGTAGATCTGGTGAAACATGTTCCTGAGGGATATCTCGAATGGCGGCAGATTCATGAAAATTTTGATGTAAAAAAGATCAATGGCTCCTGGCAATCCATAAGCAAAGAAGCCTCTCAGAGAGGAGTCGGCTGCGAGGGATTAACATTTTTTGATGCTTCTCGTGTGTCCTGGAAGGATGTCTGTCAGAAGCAAACATGGTCTCGCCCACAAATTCCAGCACTAACAAGTAGTGGGACAGTAGCCGGTCCAACTATTCAAGAACTGGCTCAGATGCGAAAGCACCGCATTGACCAATTAACCGGTCCTGATGATATTCAGGCTGCCCTGCGGCTCGACCAGAGTGATGAGGGCTGCCTCTGGCTTGAAAGCTTTCGAGATATTCCAAATTATCACAAGGTACTGATCAACCTCCAGGAGCAGAATATCCTGGCTCTTTCTGACAAATTTGTCTTTGATCCTCTCCGTGTCACACTCGACACAAAACTTACTTCTTTTTTGACCAGGCGCAGACAGGAGGAGCGAGACGTATCAGAAGCCATAGCTACGCTCACATCCCACGCTACGGGCATTTTTAATGAAAGCCAGTGGAACAGCCTGTTCAATGATCGACAGCGACATTGGCTGCTTCAGCACAAGCGGGTAATAAAAATCACCCTGACGGTCCCCTTTCCTCCTCGCGAGCATTGGTGGATGAGACGCAGCGATATCGATGAGAAAATAGCTCTCCAGCATGCAAAATCCCAGATCAAAGCGCTCGTCCAGGGGAGAGAGGAGCAATGGAATTAGGTGCTCGATCGCTGTGGAGAGACCATACGTCCCGGGGCGAAAGCAGGCAAAACCAGTCGTATGCAGGTTGTTAGTCGCAGTTATCGTACGCAGCCTGCGGCCAGGAGGATCGGTCTCCCCGAGAAAGCTCTCCTTGCAGCTGTAGAGCGGGGGATTGTCCCGGCCTTTCGCGACCCGGATGACCGGCTCCGTATACCAGCCTCAACCGTTGACGCCTTTGCCACGCGCGAAGAACTGTCTGAGAAGATAGCAGGTTTCATCATCCTGAAAACTCGTGACCTGGCGGTCGCCTGTGGAGTCCATCGCAGCAGCATATACCGCCGTCTGCGAAAACTTGGCATCTCAACAACGAGGGCCACCTGGGGAGAAGTCAGAGCGCGCTGGGAATTGCCAGCTACATACGCACGTTACCAGCAAGTGCTCGATGACAACTGGCGAGCTATTCAAGAGGAGCGGCAGGCCCAGAAAGTCCGTGAAGAGGCAGAAAAGAGCATGCTTCGTGAGCAGCTCATCGCAGCCTTCCCGGACTGGAGACACGAACAGCGAGCGAATCAGCGCGTCACAGTTCTGCTGGGCGAGGCGAATAGCGCAAAGACCTGGGCCGCGCTCGAGCGATTAATTGCAACCGGCAGTGGCTGGTATCTGGCACCGCTGCGTCTGTTAGCCTATGAAATTTATGACTCTCTCAATCGAAGAGGGATTGCTTGCAATCTCCTCACAGGGGAGGAGGAGCTTGATGTAAGAGGGGCACAGATCACTGCCGCCACCATTGAAATGTTTGATGCTCGTTTTAGAGGAGGGTGCGTGGTTCTCGATGAAGCTCATATGCTGGGAGACCCGGATCGAGGTTGGGCCTGGACACGTGCTCTGATGGAGGCGCGTGCAGAAGAAATGCTCGTGCTTGGGCCGCTTGCTGCTCGACCTCTGGTCGAACAACTGCTTGACGCGGTTGGGCAACCCTTTACTTTTGAGCAATCTTCCCGCCTCGTCCCACTGAGGATGGCAACAACCCCCTACAAGTTGCGAGAGCTTCCGGCAAGAACCATTGTGGTCGCCTTTTCTCGCAGCCTGGTCCTGGCGTTAAAGGCCGATCTGGAACAGATGGGGCGAAAGGTCTCCATCGTGTATGGCGCGTTGCCGCCAGAGGTCCGCCGCCGGCAGGCTGATCGCTTTGCCTGTGGTGAGGCGGAGATCTGCGTGGCTACCGATGCGATTGGCATGGGTTTAAACCTTCCTGCAGATGCCGTCTGTTTCTATGAGACGCAAAAATATGACGGCAGGAGGGTGCGTCCACTCAGCGCCATGGAGGTTCACCAGATCGGGGGGAGGGCAGGACGCTTTGGCCTGGCTGAGCAAGGGGTGATCACGGCGCTCAAAAAGGGAGATATTGAGTTTCTCCGCCAGCAATTTGAGCGGACTCCTTCCCCAATTAGGCAGGCATATGTGGCTCCATCGGTTTCAGACCTGGCCCTGCTCCCGGGGCGACTTGCTGCTCGCCTGCTCCGGTGGCGGGAGCTGGAGTCTATCCCGGTCAGTATGCGATCCTTCATCAAGACCGCCGATCTCGAAGATCGCATAGAGCTGGCTTCTTTGCTAGAGCCAGAGGAAGAAGCAGCCGTGGGGTTAGGCGCAGCCGTCAAATTGACTCATGCGCCAGCGCGACCGGAGTCGCGCTTCTACTGGCGGTGGTGCGCCACAGCGATTGTCAAAGGGGACCCCCTTCCTTTCCCTCCAGAACCTCCCAAAGATCTCGCCAGTTCTATTGACCTGGCACGAGCTGAGCAGGTAATCGCCTGTGCCGACCTCTATCTGTGGCTGGCACGCACTCCTGAGTTTCGAGCATTTGGCCCGTGCTACGAAGAGGTCCGCAGAGCTCGCTATGCTCTCGCAGAGCATATTGATCAGGCTCTGCTCTCGCGGCTGGATACTCGCAAGAGATGCGCCTCTTGTGGACGTGTCCTGCCGCTTCACCATCGCTATCGGCTCTGTGAGAACTGCTACCTGGATCGCAGCTATGACTACTGGGATGACGATATAAGCTAGCGTTGTCCTATGAGCGATGACCAGGAACCCATTCCCAAACAAGAGAAAAGAGGAGAAGTGAAACGATGAACAAACAGACGAACAAACAGCGAAAGCGTTCTCCACGGCGTTCACCCGGGCAGACAGACGCCGTGCGGTTCCCTTTGCCCTTTGTGATGTTGCTCTCTTGGATGCGGTCATACGCGGGTGAGGAGGAGTGTAGCTGTGGTGCCTCTCCCGACTATGAGATTGACTCGTTTGTCGATGCGGAAGGTCTCCTCGAGGCAGACGGTCCAATAGAAAAAGATCAGATGCTCCTCTCAGCTCTGGAGCAGCAGCGAAGCGGTGCCTTTGCAGTCTATCAAACCTTCCTGGCCTGTCGGCAACATGCCCTCCAGCTTTTCACTGACCTCTATGGTGAGCAAGATGCGCAACAGGCGCTTTCTCCCCTGCTGTTAGGCGTCAGCAATCTGACGGTGACAGTGGGGAGAGAGATCACCAATGCGAAAAGTCCTTGCGGAACGCTCCGGGTGTCCTACACGAACGCCACTACCATCTCCGAAGTGATAGAGGCGCACACTGGGTATGCCGTCGCGGAAATCCAGGAGGGCAATGGTCGCCATCGTTCGGAAGCGCGGCTCGCCCCTCAGGTACTTCAGCATGTCGAAGCCGCCCATCCTGGGCAGGTTCAGGCCCAGGATGAGCAGGTCGGCGGGTCCCTGCCGTGCCAGGAAGCTCCCCTTTCCACTCTTCGGCGGTCCCGGAAGAATAAGCCAAGGGTACGGAATGGAGAGCGGGCGAGCGGGTTGTAAGAGAGGAAGACGCTTTCACGAAGGGCTCACGAAGAATCACGGTTTTCTCGCGCTCGCCTGCCTGCATTTCTGCTATAATCGATGGGCGGTATCGGAAGGCTCTGGTTAAGGGGGCCGTCAACGTCTCGCCAGCGCCTTGCGCACCCACACTGGGGATCAGGCCGGGGAGACGAGTTCAGGAGAGGAGATAGGTAGGCAATGCCCAACGCTTTCGAGCAGGAACACGCCCAGTTTCCGCTGGTGCGGATCACCACCCTGGGGGAGTTCGCCCTCGATCGACTCGTCCGGCCTCCCTCGCGGAACGGGGATGAGCCGGCGCGCTACGCACAGGTGGCGCAGAGCGAGTGGAGCAACCGCGGGCCGGCGATGGCGCTGCTGAAGGTGCTGCTGTGCAGGGCGAACCGACGGGCCTCGCGCGATGATCTCATCGAGGCCATCTGGCCCGACCACGAGGCGATCAACGCCGCCCACGCGCTCGACTCGGCAGCCTCCGTGCTGCGGCGGCACATCCTGCACAGCGGCGAGATGGGCAGCCTGCTGCTCACCCTGCGCAGCGGCGGTGAGACGATCTTCAAGCTGGTCGGCCAGCAGCGTCTGTGGGTCGACGCCGACGCCCTGCTCTCATTCGCCTCGCAGGCGACGCGCGCGGAATGCCAGGGGCAGAACCCGCTGCCCCTGTTGGAGGAGGCGCATGCCCTCGCCAGGGGAGAGTTTCTCGAGGACGATCCGTACGCCGAGTGGGTGCAGGGCAGGCGGCGCACCATCAACGGCGCGCGGCACCGCGTGCTCTTCAAGCTGGTCGACTTGTATACCCGTGATGGGCGAGTGGGCCTGGCCGAGGAGCTGCTCTTCGCTGCGCTGGAGGAGCACCAGACCGACGAGGACGCCCTGTGCCGCCTGATGGTCCTGCTGGTGGAACAGGAGAGGCGGCAGGAGGCGCTCCAGCTCTACCAGTACGCCGAGGACGTGCTCCACGAGGAGCGGGCGGAACCCGCCGTCTACACCCGAGAACTCGCGCGCCGCATCCGGCAGGGGCTGGTCTTGCGGGAACGGTGGGAGGGGTACACCGTGGCGAGGATTCAGACGCTGCCCCTGGTGGAGCCGAATGCGAGGTCGAAGAGGCGCAGAGACGGCTTTGGCGCGATGTGCATGCGGCTGACGAACCATGCCGCCGCGGGCGGAGGCCAAACGCTCACCCCTTACCGCTACCCTCCACTGCGCCGCAGAGCCCAGAGACGGGGAGCGCCCCCCATTGGTTGAGCCGGGCCTAGGTCCCTGGGTGGAGCGAGCGCCTCAGCACAGCAAACGCCTCTCCCCATCGAAGAAGGTGACTGAGAGGCTAGCGCGGCACCGCGCCCGGTAAAAAGATCTCGCCCGTCAGCTCCTCCAGCGACCAATCGGCGGGGGCCTGAAGGCAAGCGCGTAGGGGAGGGCCTGTTCCGGCCAGGTTTCCTCGCTCGGTTTGCCGACGATATGATAGAGGGCGCGCATGGTCGGCACAAACAGCTCCGCCGTCTTCTGCATCAGCAGCGCCTCCTGCGCTCGCGTGAGGCGGCAGTGCAGGAGTGGCCGCGGGGGAGCGATGGCCCCGGAGTGGACATCCTCGATGCCCGAGCCGTTGCGCCAGTGCTCGTTGAGGACGCCGTTGGCCAGGGCGCGGGTGGGATGGAGGAGGACGCGCGCCCTCTGCCTTTCTAGCCACTCCGGGCCGAAGTCACGCGCAAATGCCTCCATCAGGAAGCGTCTGCCCCGAGCTGAATTGAAGGAAGTTGGCTCTCTCATCGTCTTCTCCCGCTCCGTTTCCGGCTTTTGTTGCCCCGTGTCTTCTCGCTCCCCGGCACGATTACGCTCACGTGCGCCCCCTGCGGCAGGGAACCCCGGTGTGGCTCCAGCGCGGTGCCGGCTCGCGCGGCCATGGCGTCCTCTTGCCGCTGTGTGCGGGAGAGCCAGTCCCTGCGCTCGGGGGGAACCGGGCGCCAGTCGCCCTCCTGGCTGATCCCGTAGGGGGCCAGCAGATCCAGGATCTCTTTCCAGCGCCCCATGCCGAACAGGTCCACCTCCTGCCCGAGCGCCCCGCTGGAAAGGACGTAGATGGCCGTGTCCGCATCCTGGCCCTCGAGGCGGGTGACGAGGAACCAGTTCTCCCCGTGCTCGATGAAGGCAGCCACAAAGGGGCTCTGCGCGATGGCATCGGCGAGCGGGTGGGGCGCGAGCCTCGCCCGCTCGTAGTCCTGCGGCGAGAAGAGGGCGCGAAACCTTGCCTCATCCTCTTCCTCGCGCAGGTTATAGACCAGGTCGTGCTCGTGGTCGCCGATGAGGACCCCGTGCTGCTTGACGGCCTGGATGAACGCCTCCATCCAGCCCGGCGAGGTTTCGATCCCCAGGCTGGCGGCGTCGGGCGTCATAATCACGCCGATCTCGCCGTCCTGCACGGCGTGCAGCAAGCGGGAGAAGGTCTCGCGGCACTCGCCGAGCTCCTCGGTGTAGGCGAAATTCCTCAGCTTGCCGTCGTGCTCTGCCGCGTAGATCGCGGCCTTGCGGTTGTGGTCGACCTGCTTTAATATGTCCAGGCTCTTCATGAAAAAACTCCTCTGTGAACGCCGTTCGGCTCTCCTATGTGCTGTGTCACTATTCTCAAGCAGCTAGAGAAAAAGGGAAACACAAGACTTCCCACGCCCTCTGCTGCAATCATAGCAGACCAAGCTCTTTCCTGGCTCATGCCATTTCACGAGGTTATCACGAAAAAGGGTCGGGCCGGAGTGGAGAATCAGTCGGGGCTGCTCTTCCTTAAGCGGCTCAAAACACGTGCTGGTATCCAGGGCAAGCGCATCAGTCCGCACATCTTCCGCCACACCTTCGCCATCAGAACAGGAATAGTCTCCAATCAACTCGATCCCCGTAGAACCAATTGCGGCATCAGCGGCTGGGAGAATTCTTCAGGGAGTGGTTGACCGTTGTGCCAACTCACCAGCATCTCAACGACACGCTGACCGAGGGAGATGGGATCAAAGCGAATAGTCGTCAGGGTCGGCCGCATGAACTCACCGAAGGAGATATCATCCGTACCCACCACAGCCACATCCTGTGGTGCCTGTCTCCCCCGATCTGCCAGCGCCCCCAGCAAGAGCAGGGCGTATTCATCGTTGTAGGCATAGATGCCTGTTGGGTGATTTGCCTCTGTGAGAAACGTATCCACCAGCGCGTGGGCGTCAGGCAAGGAGAGCTGAAGCGGCAGGATATCGAGCGTCACAGCTGGCATTCCGGCGATAGCGGAGCGCATACCCTCCAGTCGTTGCAGAAACCCATATTCGTGGAAATGATCAGCAGGATGCACCAGTCCCAGATGGCAGTGACCACGTTCCAGCAGGTGCTGGGCGGCCAGATATCCCAGCGGCCTGGTCGGGAGAATGATCGTGCGAGCATGATCGAGCGGCTTGACTGAGTAGAGCACGATATTGTCGACCCCCATGCGCTTTGCCAGGGCGATCTGCTCGGTGGTCATACTTTTTTCGGTGGCAAAAATGCCCATCGGGCGACGGGAGAAAATCTTCAGGAGCAGGTTTTGCACCTGCTCGGGGGAGAAACCGTGGCTAAAATACACCACGGAGGAATAGCCGTGGAGAAAAGCCTGATGTTGCAGTGAGACGTACAGCTCAGTGCGATGGATCGTGAGGGGAAGGTCTACGAGGATGCAAATCTCGTCGCTTTGCCCTTTACGTAAGGCTCTGGCAGAACTGTGTATGCTATAGCCAAGTTCTTGCGCTGCCTGTAGCACTTTCGCACGGGTCGCTTCGCTCACATGCCCATCCTCATTCCCGTTGAGGACATAGGAAACCGTGGTGCGCGACACTCCTGCTCTGCGTGCGACATCGACACTTGTGAGAGATGTTCGTTCAGATGGGAGATGTTTTTTCTCTGCCATAGACCCTCCTGGGAACCAACATACCGGCATACT
>DASTKE010000889.1:0-3076 GCA_035716105.1 Ktedonobacteraceae bacterium
GACGCGCTCATCCAGCATCCTGTGGAGCGCATCGTCTATGTCTCGTGCGAACCCTCCACACTGGCACGCGACCTGAACATCCTGTGCCACGAACATCCCGTTTACCGCTTGCGCTCTGTGCAGCCGCTCGACATGTTCCCGCAGACCGCGCATATCGAGTGTGTGGCGACGCTGGAACGTATTCATTCTGTGGAAGAAGCATAATGGAGAATAAACTACCCTTAGTGCTGGCCTCGGCCTCACCCCGGCGGCGGCAGATGCTTGGACTGCTCGGCCTGACGTATAAAACCTGCGTCGCTCCGGTCGAGGAAGAGGCGTTGGAAGCGCGCTATGCCGGCCCGGTTGATGGACTGGCGCAGTGGCTGGCCGAGCAAAAAGCCCTCGCCGCCTACACACTGCCCGGCATCGATGGGCAGCTTGTGATTGCTTCCGACACCACCGTTATCCTGGAAGAGAACGTGCTCGGCAAGCCGCACGATGAGGAAGAGGCTCGTAAAATGCTGCTCGCGCTGCGCGATCGCCAGCACTACGTGATAACGGGCGTGGCCATCAGCAAAATGGAGCACGATATGCTGATGGTGCGCAGCGAGCGCTGCATCACCCCGGTGTACATGCGCCCGTACAGTGAGGAAGAGATCGACGCCTACATCGCCACGGGCGACCCGCTGGACAAGGCCGGTGCTTATGGCATCCAGAACAAACTCTTCCAACCGGTCAGGCGCATCGATGGCTGCTACCTGAATGTCGTCGGCTTGCCACTGTGCGTCCTGGTCGATCTGCTGGCCGAATTTGGCGTCTATCCCGTCGTTCACCCACATGATTCCCCCTGTCCCTGGTCGCCGCGATGCCGGGTCTAACGCCTCCTGACACACCCGTCCGTGGCCGCTATGCGCCCAGCCCAACGGGAGATCTGCACCTGGGCAACCTGCGCACTGCCTTGCTGGCCTGGCTCTACGCCCGTACTGCACGTGGGCAGTTTGTGCTGCGCATCGAAGACCTCGACCGTCCCCGTGTGCGCCCACACGCGACCGAGCGCATGATCTCCGACCTGCGCTGGCTCGGCCTCGACTGGGATGAAGGACCGGACATTGGTGGTCCCCACGCGCCCTATACCCAGAGCGAACGCATCGACATCTACCGGCAACAACTCCAAAGGCTGATCGACGCTGACCTGGTCTATCCCTGCTACTGCACTCGCGCCGAGATCACCCGCGTCGCCAGCGCCCCTCACGAGGACGAAGGGCCAGCGGAACCACGCTACCCCGGTACCTGCCGCACCCTGACACAGGCACAGCGCCGCGCACGCGAGGCCAGCGGGCGGCAACCATCCCTGCGCCTGCGCGTGGACGACGAACGGCTCGTCTCCTTCGCCGATCTGATCGCGGGAACCGTCCAGCAGCGCGTCTCGCGGGTCGTGGGCGATTTCATTATCCGCCGCTCGGATGGCATTTTCGCCTACCAGTTCGCCGTCGTCGTCGATGACGCCCTCATGCGCCTCAACCAGATCGTGCGCGGCGCGGATCTCCTTTCCTCGACGCCACGCCAGATTCTGCTCTACAAGGCGCTCGGCTTCCCCATCCCCACCTTCGCTCACGTTCCCCTCGTACTCGACGAACAGGGGAAACGCTTCTCCAAGCGCAGCGCCAGCGCCGGGCTGGAGCCTTTACGCGCTGCTGGCAGAACCCCCGCCCAGGTGATAGGCCAGCTTGCCGCCAGTTGCCGCTTGCTGCCCACCGGAGAGAGCATCAACCCATCCGAATTGGTACAAAGGTTTACCCCGGTGGCGCTTAATGATATAATGCGATCGATGATACAAACAAATATATAAAGCTAAATAGCATTATCTATCTCCCCAGGGCAATCACACGGGTCTCGCTCGCTCCCATGCTCCATGCTGGCACGAATGCTGCTCATGAGAGCGTGTTCTTGTGGAGACTCCCGCGAGGCTTGTCCAGGGACCAAAGGACTGAGTTTAATCATGACCACTCGTATTATCCTGATTGCAGTTGACATACTGATTGCCCTGATTATCGGCTTGCTCTTGCGCCGTTTTCTGGTGCGCAAGCTGAAAAACACGGTGCTGGACAACTGGCTGGTACAGACGCTGGGCATCGCCGTCATCGTGCCACTGGTCGCGCTCGCCGCCATCATTGCCCCCATTATCTGGGATAACACGCTGCTCGGTACGCTCTGGGAAAATTTTAAGCGGCAACTGGGCATCGGCAGCGTGACCCAGCTGGTATGGAACGTAGTTGAGAGCCTGTTCATCCTGGCTATCGGCTTCGGCATAGCTCGCACACTGATGCGGCTCACCATTCGCGGTCTCGGTGAGAGCCGCATCGACATCAACATTCGCACGCTGATTGGACGTATCTTCTACGTCGTCACCCTGACCTTCGTTGGCTTCTGGATTCTCACCATCTGGCAGGTCTCGATTGGCATTCCCGTAGCCGCTCTCGGCGTCATCACCGTCGCCTTCACCGTGGCCGTGCAGGACATTCTCAAAGACCTGGTGGCCGGTTTCTACATCCTGATGGAGCGCCCGTTTCACATCGGCGACCTGATTACCGTCACCGATATCATTGGCGCGGTTGGCCGCACGGGACGGGTAGAGGACGTGCAACTGCGCACTACGCGGATGCGACTGACCAGCGGCCAGTTGGTCAGCGTCCCGAATACGCTGGTCTTCAGCGGCGTCGTCATCAACAATAGCTTCTTCCCCGACCGGCGCGCTAGCATCACCATCATGCTGCCACCGGAGTCGTTTGTAAAGGACGAAACGCTGGACAAGATTACCGGGGCGCTGCAAGAGGTCGAAACGGTGATGCCCAAACCGGAGCCAGCCATCCTGCTGACTGGTTCTACCACGAGCAAATTGACGCTGACCGTGCGCTTCTGGATTGCCAACGGCCACACCGAAACAGACATATCGACCATCTCCGATGTCATGTACTCGCTGCGCTCCCTCCTGCCAGACGCCGACCTGACTGTAACCGAACCCGCCGGCAACGTATAATAGATATATATCAGTCATGTGCGTGGAGTGGCAAGCCAGAGCATAGCCATTGGCTTGCCA
>DASTKE010000890.1:0-4507 GCA_035716105.1 Ktedonobacteraceae bacterium
CGAGCGTTGGCTGCTGGCGCTCAGTCCGGCGTTCACCAACGAAGAGCGTGGCGATGATAGCCAGGGCAATCACGAGGACGGTCAGCCTGAAGGCATCTTGAATTGCCAGATCAAAAGCCTGTGCCTGCACAAGCCCGGCGATGATCTGTAGCGCCGCCGAGCGTGCGGCATCCAGAGCGGCTCCTTGCGCTACATAATACGCCTGCACTTCCAGCATCAGCCGCCCCAGCGGTGAGCCGGGTGTGACCAGTTCCGCCAGGTGATCGAAGTGTACCTGTGCCTGCGTCTGCACCAGTGTCGCCAGTACCGCGATACCGAGCGAGCTGGAAACGGCGCGTGTCACCGTGTTAATGGATGAAGCCTGCGCCAGTTGCAGAGGGCGTATCTCGGCCAGCGTTGCCACCGTCAGCGGCTGAATGGTGAGGCCGAGGGCGAGACCGCGCAGGATGAGCATCAACTGAATCCAGGTGAACGGCGAGTTGAGGGTGATAAATGAGAGTTCCCAGTTGGCAAAGGCCAGGATAAACAGACCCGGAATCATCACCGCCCGCACGCCGATGCGGTCTACCAGTCGCCCTCCGATAATTACGCTGACCATTGAGGCGAGCGCTTGCGGGAGCAGGATCACGCCAGCCTGGAAGGCGCTTTGGCCGCGCAGGTTTTGCAGGTAGATGGGAAACAGGAATATCCCACCGAACAAGCTGAACGTCACGAACAGGTTGGCAATATTGCCCGCCCGGAACGGCCCATTGGCGAAGAGTCGCAGGTCGAGCAAAGGCTGTCCGCCTCGATTGGCTGTGATGAGTTCGATGGCCGTGAAAATCGCCAGCAGCAGTATGCCAGCGGACATAAAACCGAGTACGGTAACAGAGTTCCAGCCGTCTGTACTGGCCTCGGAAAGCGCGTACAGCACAGAGGCGAGACCAGCAGCAGCAAAGATGAAACCCGGAATGTCGAAGCTGGGACGCCTCTCTGGACGATATTCGCGCAGCAGCAAAGAGCAGAGGATGACACCCATAATGCCGATGGGGACATTGATGTAGAAAATCAACTGCCAACCGGCGTAGGTGACGAGATAGCCACCGAGAGTGGGGCCAATCGCCGGGGCCAGCAGGGCCGGAATGCCGAAGAGGCCCATCGCGGTGCCGCGCTCCCGGGGTGGAAACTCTCGGAAGAGCAAGGTAATGGACAACGGAAAAAGCGCTGCTCCTCCCGCGCCTTGCAGGATACGGAAGAGAATCAGCACGGGCAGGCTCCAGGCCAGTCCGCAGAGCGCTGAACCAATCGTAAAAGCGGCGAGTGACATGATGTAAAAGCGCTTGATGCCAAAGGTGTCGGAGAAAAATGCTGCCGTTGGTGTAATCACACCCTGGGTCAGGATGTAGGCGGTCAGCACCCACTGGACACTATGGATATCAGCGCCAAAAGCGGTTTGCAGCCGGGGGATAGCGATATTCACGATGGTCTGATCCAGAATGCTCATGAACACTCCGATAATCACGACCATCGCCACTATCCATTTGTAGGCCAGCCTCCCACTGCCGGGTGTCGCCTGCCCATTGTATGCATTGGCTTGCATGGATGACTCCTTGATAAGGACACAAAAATAAAGGCAATACTATGCGCGTGGTACTATGCCGTACATCAATAAAGAGACCAGTTGCTCGATAATTTCTTCTCTGGAAAGGTGCGAGAACGGTAACAATTCGCCCAATCCCTGCCCGATGGCCCGCATAGCGAAGGTCATGGCGATAATCTGGACGAAAAAGGCCGCGTCAATGTCTTTTCTCAATGCACCTGCCTCTTGCCGCTTGCGCACATACTCCGTAATCTTCAATCGGCCTTTGACAATCATATCGGCCAGGATATGGGCGGCATCTGGATGGGTATGGATCAACAAAACGGTCAGGCGTGTGAGATGTCTCTGCGAGGTGAAGGCATCATAGAAAGCTCCCGCGAGACGGCGCAGCATATCCTCGTCATCAATCGGCCCACCCGCCTCGACCTCTTGCTCGATCTGCTCGACAACGGGCCGCAGCAGTGAATGTGGGCCATAACGCTGTACGATGGCTTCAAGCAGATCATCTTTGCTGTGAAAGTGCCAGCATAGCGCTCCCCGCGTCACGCCTGCTTCCGTCGCGATGTCTTCCAGCGTGGCAGCCGAGACACCTGAACGCGCAAAGATGTTCACTGCCGCTTCCAGAATGGCCTCGCGGGTATTCGGTGGAGGGGCAGCGCAAAGAATGCCGCGCTGCACCAGTTCGGTTCGTAATTCTTCCTTACCGCCCGTAAAGTGGTAATAGAAGGCCGGGCGCGAAAGTTCCGCCGTTTTGATGATATCGTCGATTGTCATCTCATCGAAAGGATGCTCTCGTGAGAGCATGGCCGCGGCTTGCAACAGTCTCTCTCGCCCGCTTCTCTTCCCTTTTTCTGTGTGTTGTACCGCCATTCCTGACCCTTGTCCTCCACTGATTGTACCATGCAGATATCCTGACTATACCATACAGTACCTGAGTTAAATATAGTTAAGCCAGCCGCAAATGTCAAGGATTAATGGCTTCCGTTGTGCATAGGAACCCCGGTGAGAAATGTCAGCGTATAGTTGCCGATGGAGACCATATCTCCATCAACCAACACGTGGCCCACCTGTTCAGGGAGTTTTTGCCCGTTTACGAAGACGCCACTTGCGCTTTGCCGGTCATAGAGTACATATCGACTCTCTTCACGCCTGAGCAGGGCGTGGTGCCGCGAGGTGTTGTCATCATAATCGAGCAAGATATCGCTTGAACCGGCGCGTCCAATCGTTAACTCGTCGCCTTCCAGCACTGCTTCGATAGATGTTTCTGTATAAGGAGAGAAAATCACCAGCCGGGCAACCTGTATTTCTGCCTCGCTCTCGATTCGTTCTGACGGTATTGTTTCCTGCTGGCTCTCATCCGTGCTGGTTGGCGTATTTTCCGGCGCGGGTTCTGGTTGCGGTGCCGGTTGGGGTAGTGGAGCGGGTTCTGGTATGGGAATGATAATATCCGGCTCAGGGCGTGGCAATGGTTCGATAGCGGGTTCTTCTGGTTCGATTTTGGGTTGTGGCGTAGGCTTCACTTCTGGAAGTGGCTCCGGTACTGGGGCTGGCTCTGGTATAGGTATGGCGATATCCGGCTCAGGGCGTGGCAATGGCTCAACCGGGGTTGCGTCTGGTGGCTCCAGTGAATTCTGCTCGTCACTGGCACTGGAATTCGCTGCTGCATCAGATGCAGGGGTGAGAGTGGGTTCGGCGACCAGTTCAGAGTCTGTCCCGGTCTGCTGACTGGATAAAGCGTTTAAGAAGACCAGCCATTCCGGTTCGGCAGGAGAGAAGGATTCTGTACCGGGTAATGGGAGAAGCTCCTCTAGTTCAACCGGTACAGGTCCGGCAACCATCTCTTCCGGTACGTGTTTCTCAACGATGAGAGGAACCGGTTCAATTTCGGCAACAGGGAATGGTGCTGGTACCGGTTCAAGAGCGGGAGTTGGTTTCTGTGTGACTGGCGTAGATGGATATGGCAATGCTGCTTGCAGCGCGTTAGCGAAGCTTTGGACGGAGGGATAGCGGTTTTCGGGCGACGCCGAGAGGGCACGGGCCAGCACGCTTTCCTGTTCGACCGTCACCCGCGAGTTGAGAGTGGTGAGCGGGGCGAAGGTTGCTGTGCGTTTGAGCTGCTCGATCTCCTGCGGGGAGCCAAGATAGGGCGGTCGACCCGCGAGCCAGAGGTAGATGATGACAGCCAGGGCGAACTGGTCGCTGGCGGGGAGAACACGACCTTGTAGTTGTTCCGGTGCGGCAGTTACCGGCAGGAGCGACGTTTTGGGTTGGCCGAAGCGACGGACAAAGTGGGTCAGGCCGACGTCAGCCAGCAAGAAGGGTGCGTAACCGGGCGCGTGTTTGCTGTTGGGGCCGCGCAGGACGAGCAGGTTATTCAGGGTGAGCGCGCCATGCACGTGTCCCATCTGGTGAATGTATGCCAGCGTCCGGGCGAGCTGACAGCCGTACTGGATGGCCTCGTTTACAGGCAGCGGTGGACGGAACCACATGCGGCCTTCGCTGCCGAGCAGGGAACCGCTGCTCACGTAGCGCCGGGCAACATAGAGTTGGGCATCGATTTCGCCATAATCAACTACATCTGTCAGGTAGGGGTGATGGAGCAAGCACATGCTCTGCATCTCGCGGAAAAATTGTCGACGTGCGGATTCAATCAGCGTTGCCCAGGGGTGAATGAGTTTGAGGGTGGCTTTCTGTTGAAGCATCACATTTTCAACTTCGTAACTTTCGCCCGCTACACCGCTTCCCAGCCACCGGATGACGCGATAACGCTCAAATCGCTGACCTTCGATCAATATCGCCATGCTGCAACCTCTCTTAAAGATGTATTTCTATGGCTCATTTTACGCAGCCTATTGTAGCACAACCATCCTGAGAGAGGTAGCAGGATAGCCCAATACTCAGCCAGAGTCTGTGAATGTTGGTGGAAGG
>DASTKE010000891.1:0-2327 GCA_035716105.1 Ktedonobacteraceae bacterium
TGGGGAGGTTTTTTCTGTAGGGGCGGGGGCGGTGATGCAGCGGGGTGGGGAGGCTTGCCTCGCCCTTCTCTTGGGAAACGAGGGCGGCGCAAGAAACGAGGGCGGCGCAAGCGCCCCCACCCCAAGCCCAACCGCTCCCGCCCCTACAGAAAACCTCCCCGTGTCAGTACCCTGGCGGTCGCCCTGGTAGGTCTTCAACACTACTTGACAAGCCCTGCTTTCAGGTCGGATACTGTTTTTGCGATAAGCCCTGTGGAAACCTGTTGTAAGGAGCAAGAGAGCATGTTTGACAAAAGTATGATTGGCAAAAGCTTTTCCCCCTTCACCATCGAGGTAGAGCGCGGCAAAGTTCACGAACTGGCCCTCGCTATCGGCGACGACAACCCGATTTATCATAGTCGCGAGGCGGCTCAGGCAGCCGGGTATAGCGATATCCCGCTCTATCCCACCTCGTCCACCACGTTCGCGTTCTGGGGCAACACGAAGATGGGAAGCCAGCTTGCCAGCACCGGACTTAACCTCATGCGCATCCTGCACGGCGAAGAGGAATACGAATACCTGGCCCCTGTCTATCCCGGCGATACGCTCACCGGGGTCGCGACCATCGTCGATGGCAAGACGCGGCAGGGTTCCAACGGCTCCTCTATGGATATTGTGACGATGGAGGTGCGCTACACCAACCAGCACGGCCAGCCCGTTTTGAAGGCGCGCCAGGTCGTCGTCGTGCGTGAATAATCGACATAGAGGGGTGCCGCGTCCGAGCGATGATGAAGGCGCGTTGTTGATACCCATTCACCGAGGAGTTTGATAATGACAACGAATACACCAAATACGCAGACCCCAACGCTGGTCTATTTTGAAGATGTGCAGGTGGGCGATGAGATTCCGAAGCTGGTGAAATCGCCCGTCACGCATCTGCAACTGGTGCGCTACGCGGGCGCATCCGGCGACTTCAATCCCTTGCACACCGACCCTAAATTTGGCGAAATGATTGGTACAGGTGGCATCATCGCGCACGGTATGCTGATTATGGGCTTCGTGGGCCAGTTGTTGAGCGACTACATCGGCCCGGCAGCGCTGCGCAAGTTCGGCGTGCGCTTCAAAGGCATGACCCGTCTCGACGATGTGATTACCTGCACGGGCGTCATCACCGAGAAGTATGAGGCCGATGGTGAGGCGCGTATCGCCGGTAAAGTGCAGGCGGCGGACCAGAACGGCGATGTGAAAGTCACCGGCACCTTCGTCGCCGCATTAGCAAAGCGTGGGTAAAAATGGAGGGGTACCTCCATAGATGTCAAGTGAAGTGGTGTAGCCTGCGAGGCCACCCGCAAGGGGATGGCCCTACTCCTTAGCGGCTCGCGGCGTCGCTCTTTTCGCGCTTATTAAAGTAGAGCCATCCCCTTGCGGGTGGCTTGCTGGGGTTTCACTTAACGTCTATGGGGTGTCTCTACATATCACAAAAGATATCATGGAGGCATCTGTTCATGGGAATGCTTGAGAATAAAGTGGCTATTTTGACTGGTTCTGGCCGTGGCATCGGCTCGGCTGCGGCAAAGATGTTCGGCGCGGAAGGCGCGAAGGTCGTGGTCAGCGACCTCGATCCCGCTCCGGCGGAGGAGACCGCCGCCGCTATTCGCGGAGCGGGTGGCAGCGCCATCGTCGTGGCCGGAGACGTGACCAGTCCGGAGTTTCCGGCGCGGTTGATTAAAGCGACGCTCGACGCCTTTGGTGGGCTGGACATCATCGTCAATAACGCTGGCTATACATGGGACGCGGTGATCCAGAACATGTCTGATAAGCAGTGGTATGCCATGATTGATGTGCATGTCACCGCGCCCTTCCGCATCCTGCGCGAGGCATCGCAGTACATCCGCGACGCCGCCAAGAAAGAAGCTGCCGCCAACGGGCGTGCCAACCCGCGCAAGGTCGTCAACGTGACCTCCGTTTCCGGCGTCTATGGCAACGCCGGCCAGGCCAACTACTCGACCGCCAAAGCGGGTATCACGGGCCTGACGAAGACGCTGGCGAAGGAGTGGGGCCGCTACAACGTGCAGGTCAACGCCGTTTGCTACGGCTTCATCGATACGCGCCTGACGGCGGCAAAAGAGCAGGCGGAGAAGGTGCAGCGCGACGGCGAGGAGATTCAGCTTGGCGTTCCCGACCAGATGCGCCAGATGTCCTCGGTGCTTATTCCGCTCGGTCGCCCCGGCACAGCGGAGGAGGCGGCAGGCCCCATGCTCTTCCTGGCCTCGCCGCTCTCCAACTACGTCTCCGGCTCTGTGCTAGAAGTCACCGGCGGTCGCGCTCTCTAATGATATAGATATGGC
>DASTKE010000892.1:0-8416 GCA_035716105.1 Ktedonobacteraceae bacterium
AGCACCTGTATCACATCGTCGCGCTCCGCAGAAGCGGGGATAAGCAAGAAGAAAACAGGTCGGATTTCGACCGCTTTCTCTGCTAGACTAAGAGAAAGCGGAGCAGAGGCTTTGCTTTCTGATCGGAATAGACACACAGATATCAAATCACCGAATGCGAAGGAAGGAAATAATGAGTACAAGCATGAGCAGAAGCCAGCTCATCTCGGAGCTGCGGGACGAGCAAGCGGCATGGGAGGCGCTGCTGAGGTCTATTGGCCAGGAACACATGACCGAGCCGGGGGTCGGCGGGGAGTGGTCGATCAAAGATATCGTGGCGCACCTGACAGGCTGGCGAAAACGGACGGTCGGTCGCTTCCAGGCGGCATTGCAGCATCAGCCGGAGCCTGCGACGCCCTGGCCGTCCCATTTGCACACCGACGATGAGATCAATGCCTGGATAGCTGCGTCCAACCGGGATCGCCCTCTTTCGGACATCCTCCAGGAAGACAGGGCCGTCTTTGAGCAACTGGTGGATGCACTCAATGCGTTTCCTGAAGCCGAACTGATGAATCTCCGTCGCTTCGGTTGGTTGGAGGGCGAGCCGTTGAGCGGGGCGGTCTTCTTCTCCCATTTTCACGAGGAACACGAGCCGGACATCCGGGCCTGGTTGAGCAAGCACCAGTAGTCCGGGGTACCAGCCATAAACGTCAACTGAAGCCTGAGCAGGCCACCCGCAAGGGGATGGCCTGCAAACCATATGACCGCTTCAGTTGACCCCTGTAGGCTTGCCATGAAAAAGATCCCCTCGGATGTCATTCTGAGCGCCGCGAAGAATCGGTGGTTCACCAGTGTGCAAAGGGGGTTACCCGGATTCTTCGCGGCGCTCAGAATGACATGCCAGAGGCCCTTTTCACAGCGTACCATCTTTTATCCTGGCGGCGATCCATCGGATTCCGTTGCCGGACTCGTTTGTCAAACTTTGCCATCGTTTCCCTGCGGATTTTCGGTGGGGGACGGTGGGATGCGTCCCAGTTTGCGATTCGCGACCAGCGTCCCCAGGACATCCATGACGATGCGGGAGGCCAGCAGGGCGGTGATGTCGGACACGTCATATGGGGGCGATACCTCAACAATCTCCATGCCTACCAGACCCTCACGCACGATGAGTTGGAGTAACTTGAAGATCTCGCGTGGCAGGAAGCCGCCCGGCTCCGGCGTGCCCGTGCCGGGGGCGAAGGCGGGGTCGAAGCAGTCGATATCGAAGCTGAGGAAGACGCACTTCGCCTGTTTCCAGGCAATGTCCAGCGCGTACTCGGCCACGCGGTCAACGCCGTAGTGGTCAACGTCCTCCATCGTCATGATGGTTGTATGGCGTTCGCGGCTCGTGGAGTACCACTCGCGGGGCTGCGTCCAGCCGCCGATGCCGATCTGAACCAGGTTTGTCGGCGGCGCGTTGGGGATGTTGGTGGCGTGGAACCAGGGCGTGCCATGCATCCGCTCGTCGTGGTTATATTCGCTGATATCGGCGTGGCGGTCGAAGTGGATGATGCCGATGTTGCCATTGACATGCGGAGCCAGCCCGCGAATATCTGGATAGCCAATCGAATGATCGCCGCCGAGCACAACGGGAAAAACGGCACGCTCGTGAATATAGCTGACGGCTTTGTCGATCTGGTCAAAGCTTTTCTCGATGTTGGCGGGAATGACGCTCACATCACCCACATCCACCATGTTGAGCGCCTCTACCAGGTCGACGCCCAGCGACGGATTATAGCCCGTGCCGAGCAGCGAGATGCGCCGGATGGCCTCCGGCCCGAAGCGCGTCCCCGGACGGAAGGTCGTCCCACAGTCCAGTGGTACGCCCACAATCGCTACGTCCTGCACTCCCAATTTGCGCATATCTGGCAGAAACGGCACGCCCATAAAACGCGATCCACCGGGAAAATCGCTCCCGTCGCGATCAAACAGAGGGATGCTCCTGTCGCGGATCGAGGCCGCTGATTCCAGGCCAGAGGCCAATGCCTGCTCTCCCAGTTCATTTCGCCGCGCCGTGGGCCACTGCGCCTCGCGTTCCATCGCCCATGTCCCGCGCAAATCCTCTCGTCTCATGTCTCTGCTCCTTTATTTATTGATTGTGCAGATCGATGAGATAAGCATACCACCTGGCCCTACTCGTTTGCTCCTTGCCAGAAGTAGGCATGAAACTTGCAATACTCCCGAAATCCCAGGCGTTGATAGAGGTGGAGACCCATTGGCGAGGATTGCAATGTACCAACGCGATAGCCCCAGGTTCGCGCTTGCAGCAATGGGGCCAACGTCAGCGCGCTTCCAATCCCTTGATGCCGGGCTTCTGGCAGCGTGGCAACATTGTAAATCCCTGCCACACCTGCACCCAGATACAGTAACGACGTGGCTACTGGCTTGCCTGCAAGCACGCCAAGATAGTAGTGGACAGAGGGATTATCCATAAAACCATGCCTGGACACCAGTTCTAAGAGGAGCTTGAGTCCCTCCTCTGGAATGTCTGAACCAACTGTCATGACACGAAGCCATGTTCGCAACGTTTCTGCGTCATGGATTCGTTCAATGGTGAGGGATGGTGGTGAGGAAAAGGCTTCATTCAGGGTCTGTAGTTCGATGGCCATCCCAGGTGCTTCACCCCCAGGCATCCAGCCGTACGTTTGGAGGCGATTTCCTAAATCTACCGGACGAGTAGATGGACCAACCAACCAGGCCATAGGAACCTGTTTAGTGGCGAACTGCTGGAGGTGTTCACTCAGGATATCCTCCAGACGGTTCTCTGGAAAACGAGCGTTGACGATCCCATTGGCGAGGTGAAAGGGAAGACCGGAGAAAAACCAGAGCAGGTGAGGTTCGTCATGCACTGTTGCTCCAAGCCCATGCGCGAAGCATAGCCAGGCTTCATGGGTATTGAGCTCCATAGCATCGATCAGGGAGGAGGCTGAGAAATCTTTTAACACCGTGTACATAATTTACTCTCCTTTTTCTCGGTCAAGGAGCAGTGCCCAATATCTCAGGGACTGCTTCTTATCACAGGACACACTGAAATCAGGTGCCTGGCATGAAAAGTGCTTCGTTTTGGAGTAGACAGAAACAACCATGAAATCTGGACACATAAACGTTCTTTGTAGAGAGCATAACATGTAACAGGCTTATTTGTCAACTTTTCTACATAAATAGATTATATAAGAAAAACATTCCACATTTTTACTAGAAAATAGCGAATGAAAACAGGGAAATGCCGAGAGATGGGAACTTTCCCAGCCCTCTACACGTCTATGGCAGTGATACGACCGAGTTGGCGATTTCACGGGAAGGAGTCCAGCATGAAGACGCGCGATGATATAGATGGAGATGTACCGGCGGTACCAGAGCCTCCTTTGCGGGAGCAAGAGCGCTCACGCGGCAGGCGCTGGTTGACCGGGTTGATTGCTCTACTGGTGATGGCGCTGGTGGTTGGAACGAGCGCGGTCGTCTTCGCGCAGTTTGTGACGCGGCAGGGACATTCGCCATCGGGGAGCACTAATGCACCGGTGGGAGGCAGGAAGGGAACCGGGACGGGAATGGCTGCGCCTCCGGCGGGGCAGTGGGCGGCGGTGTTGAGTGGCTACGAAATTTCTTCGCTGGTGGCAGCGCGGAGCGATCCCTCTGTGCTCTATGCCTGCGCCTCGCACATGAATGGCAATAGCTCCAATGCATCGTCTGTTGCCTATACGCTGTTGCGCAGCAGCGATTATGGTACGCACTGGCAGGACGTGGGCAGCAAGGCGGGCTTCGGCACGAGTTGCCTGACGGCGGTCAATCCAGCAAATAGCAACGATGTCTACGTAGTGGGCGCGCCGGTTGCCAGCCCTACAGCCAGTGTGGCAGCTTCTACTATGCTCTGGCATAGCACGGATGGTGGCCAGACCTGGACGACCATTTTGCCGACGCTGCGCGTGCCTGGTTCGCTCTCTCCGACTCAGTGGCAGGTGCAGCAGATACGCATCGAAGGCGGTCAGCTGTATGGCTTGCAGTGGTTCGCCGGGCAAGCGCAGTCGCGAGGCCAGGATGTGCAGCCACTCAGATTGCCGATGGCGCGCCTTGTGACGAGCGTTGATGGTGGCCAGACCTGGACGGTGGTGGATAGCTCATTCATTCAAACCAATCAGGGGTTGCGTGACTATGCTATTGACCCGACCAGTACGCGCACAATCTACGAACTGGTGGGCGTTTCGGGCTTTGTGCATCCCGGCACGCAGCCGGGTGAGAATATTGTGCAACCCGCGTTTGCCTACAACGTCAGTCTGTATAAAACGACCGATGGCGGCGCGACGTGGCACTTGCTCTTGAGCCACCTGCCCTACGCATCCCTCCTCTACCTGGCAGCGGATAACCCGCAGGTACTCTATGTTGGTGGCTCGGTGGGGCCGCTGCCCTATACGACCGGGCGAACAACCATCGTGTCTCCTGCCGCTTTCGGCTTCTTCCAACTGCATGTCAGCACGGATGGTGGCGCGAGTTGGAAGCTGGCAACGGATAACACACAGGCGCTGCTGGTTAGAGGCTGGTTCGTCAGCCCTGATGGGCGTGCGTTTCTCGCCACCGCCGGTGAAGCGGGCGTGCTGCCTCGCAGCACGCCTACCGCAGTGAGGGGAACAGCAGTGCCTACCGGACAGTCGAGCAAGCCGGGGATGACACAGGGCGCAATGGCGGCGCAGGCTGGTTCCGCGATGCTGCAACCCATCACGACGCCACCTCCCGCGTATCCCATCGTGAAGAGCTATGATCCAGCCACGGGAGCGTGGAGCACTGTGACGATGGCTCCTGACTATGGCGTGCTCAGCACGCTGACGCCTGCTGGCACAAATGGGGGCGCAATCTTGTGGCTGCTGGCAGGCAATAACGTTTCACCCGTCCTGTATCGCTATATAACCCTCTGATTGAAAACAAGAAAACAGGGGGTTATTGGGATAGAGAAAAACCCTTAACAGTGTGCGTGCAGCGTTTTGGGCTGTGCGGCCTCGCACGTGTTGTTTGAGTAGCCCATCACGTCGGTGCCCCCTTGCGACCCCTGGTAATTGAAGTACATCGGGCGTTCCACTACAACGGTTCCGTTGCCGGATTCGACCGTGATGGAGACCGCGTAAGAGTTGCTGCCCATGTTCTTATACGCGCTTATCATTGGATTGATGGCCCGGTTCACATTGATAGTGAAGCGAGAGTAGGGGGCCAGGTTGAATCCCTGCTGCGTCACATAGCCATCGACATAGTATGTCACCGATATCCAGGTAGAATTGCTATGTGGGTTTTGCACGGTCAGGAATTCGCTGAAGTGGTTGGCCGTGTAGCCTTCCGCGAAGGCATAGATGTTATACGGCGTGCCAGCCTGACCAATCGTCTCGGTGCCACCGCTGTACTTCTGACTGCCATAGTGAAAGTACATCAGGCGGTCCGCGACGATGGGATTGTCGGAAGTTACCGTCGCCGAGACGGTTGGTGTGGTCTGGCAAGGATTCACATCGCATGTCCCGGTAGGATTCGCGTTGGCGGCATTGACATCGAAGTAGACCTGCCCCTGCGCGGATACCGGAACAGAGACTGTCTGTGTATGCCCGTTGCTGTATTCCAGCTTGACACTGGCCGTGGCCACTGTCTCCCCGAAGTTTGCCAGCACCAGGTATTCTTGGAAGCCAGAACCGGTGTAGCCCTCGGCGAAGTTCCAATTCGTACCCGGAGTTGTCGCTCCATTAAGCGCCGCGGCTCCTGTGAGGGTACCACCCGCCGTGGCAATATGGTCCTTGAAGTACATCGGGCGCTCGGCGACTACCGGATTGTCCGAGGTAAGCGCGATTGCCATGCGTGCATGCAGGCTCGCCGGAGGCGTGAGAGTTGCACGCTGCAGCGGGTGTACTACCACCGTCTTTGTCTGGCAGGCCGGATGACTCGCCTGCCCGCACGACAGGGCATAGAAGGTCAGCGTGACCGTAGCCGTATCCGTGCTGCTGGGATTCAGGATCGTGATGTAGGTGTAGTACTGCGCGGACTGGGTCAGAGTCGTATTGGCTTCGGGGAAGTAATACGCCGTCTGGGGCGTTGTTGTACCTACGATATCGGTACCACTGGCGATACCTTTGAAGTGGAAGTACATCGGGCGCTCAGCCACGATGCCAACTCCGTTTGTGGTCTGGACAATCGTCGAAAGGGATTGCTGCGCATCCGTTGGCTTGACGTGCAGATCCGCGTTGACGTTGACCGTGATGCGGGAGTTGATTGGTACGATATGAGAGACCGTCACCGGTTTCTTTGTATGGAAGAGATAGGTGACGTTGACGTGCGCCGGATAGCCGCCGTTGGGGTTTTGCAGCGTGACATACTCCTGGAAGCCACCGCCAACGCTGCCCTCGGCGAAGTACCAGTGCGAGCTGGTGAGCAGCGTACTCTGGAAGGAGTAATAGTACGAATCGTAGCTGTTCAGCGCAGTAGCCAGGTCGAAGGCGTTATAGCTGCCCAGTCCTGTCGCCAGGTCATACCCGCTGGTAGCAGGGTATTTGCCAGGGTTCAGGTTGTTGTAGTCGTTGTTGCCGTTGTTAACATCGTAGAGAATAGGCTGGTTATCGCTGTTGATGTTTGCCGCCGCCCAGTACAGGAACCAGTTCAAGAAGCCCGCGTTATAGCCGCCAGCCTTCACCGACATCTGGTTCGCCAGCGCCGTCATCGCCGCCCACATGGGAGCCGCCGCCGAGGTGCCGCCGAAGCCATACCAGGCACCGCTGCTGTCGCAGCCTGCCGCCGCTACTGAGCAGTAAATGGGATAGCTGTGATACGGGTCAGCGTTCAGCGAGACATCGGGAACCTGGCGGCAGTAGCCATCAACATCGCAGATTTCGCCGTCGTTATACGCTGTTAGCACATCGCTGCTATTGTACTCAACCTGGTAGTCGGGGAGATACCAGAACTCGCTGATGCCACCGCCGGAGGCACCGCCCTTGTAGTCATGCGACACATCGGGAGGGTTGTTCCATGCTGACTCACCATTATAGAGGGCCGAGCGATAGATTGAGAGCGACGTACCGCCGACAGCGGTGACACCGGGTTGGGAGGCCGGATCAGAGACATTCAGCCCGTTTGATGGCGTACTGTCAAAGGCGCAACCCGCGCTGCCACTGTCGCCCGAAGCGGCGAAGACGCTCATGCCCTCGCTGGCGGCAGCTTCAAAGAAGATATTTTCCTGGTTCGCTTCTGGCCAGCCAACATTATCTTCACATTCTCCCCAGCTTGTGCTGACGACAGGGGGCGAATCCTGGATGATCTGCGCCCACTCGGCATTGTAGTCGGCGGTATCGTTGGCGGCCTCGTAGATTTTGAGCTGGCCCAGCTTGGGAGCGGCGCTCAAGACCAGTTCCGCGTCTAGCTCTACCTCGGTGACGCCGCTGTCCATCGGCACCTGACCGGAGCCGGTCACGATGGTCTGAATAGAGGTCTGGGCATGTCCATAGCAGGATGCGTAGTTGAGCAGATCGCTTTTTGCGTAGCCATCCAGCTCGAAGAGCGCGACGGTCTGCCCTTCGCCGTGGAAGCCCTGGTTGTAGAGCTGATCCAGGTTGTAGGCGCTGGCGATCTGGTCGGGCGTGTAATACAGATTGTCGCCGCTCTCGTCGTGACCCAGGCACTGAATGCTGCCAGGAGCCGGATTTTGTCCCTGGGGTGCGTTTTTCACCGGGAGTTTGTGCGCGAACACCGGCGGATGGTTCCAGGAGGTAGCGGTGTTGAGGCCGCTGATGCTCTCCACCGCGCTTGCCAGTGATGCGGGCAGAATGGGATCAGTGCTGTTCGCGTAGAACGTGTGGCCGTTCGCCGCCGCGTAGTTGTTGATCTTGACGCCGAAGGCTCGCTCGGCCTGTCCGATGGTGCCACTGAAGGCGATGGAGAGGCGATGCGAATACGTGTGCGTGATCGTAAAACCGTTGCCGCGCAAGAACTGCTGTATAGCCGTATAGGTGCTCTGGCCCGGTGCAAAAGCGGCAGCGAACTGCGCGGGAGTCAGGAACCGGTGAAAGTTCGATGATTTCGGCTTCGAGACCGAGGTTGCGAAGGCTTTGAGCGCCTGCTCGTTACTGGGATGCAGGCCGATGGAGAGCGAGATGCGCTGATTCGCATTGGCTGGCCCCAGCAGGCGACTGTGCTTGAGCTGCGGCGCGAGCGTGCCGTGGAAGACCACCGGGCCGTCGGCGGCTGCCGCCTGCGCCCCATTGCGCACCTGCAAGCCGAGGTTTGATAGGAACATGGCGGCAATCAGCAACAGGATCGCCAGCGCCGGTACAATAATTACCGGGCGAAAGGCGCAGGCAAAAATGCTGCGCCCGTCGGCGTCGTCCGTGCGACGCATAAACGGAAATGGCAAGGAAAACCTCCCTCACTACATAACCCAACA
>DASTKE010000893.1:0-6919 GCA_035716105.1 Ktedonobacteraceae bacterium
CCATAAGTAAAGGAGAAAAAATGTTGGGACCGTTTTGTCTGAAAGCCTGAACGCCCGATTGAGGGATGGAAACAAGAAATTTGTCCATGGTTAGATGGCACTCTCTCTCGTCTGAAAGCCTGAACGCCCGATTGAGGGATGGAAACCCTGAAATTTCACCGGAAATCCGAAGTAAAATTCTGGTCTGAAAGCCTGAACGCCCGATTGAGGGATGGAAACCCGACCATCTCACGCTCGAACAGAGCCTCTTCCTCGGTCTGAAAGCCTGAACGCCCGATTGAGAGGGTCGGAAGTATTCTGGCAGTCGAATGAGAGAAAGCAAGCCACCCGCAAGGGGCCACCCGTCCACGCCTCCCCACCCCTGGCTCTACAGCTTCCCTGCTGCTGGCTGTTGTCTCTGGTACGGACAGGTTGGCGTGAGAACACCACGGTGAGGGATGTTCTTTGAAGTACATCCAGGGAGCAGCAGGGGAGCTGTAGAGCCAGGGGGGCGGTGGATGGGTTGGGAGGCCCCTCGCGGATGGCTTTCGTCCTGTTCGCCTTCATGCCTCCACTGCCCTCAACGGTCGGTGTCATATGTAGAGCCAGGGGTGGGGAGTGGCGGACGGGAGGCCCCTTGCGGGTGGCTTTCGTGCCATTTCAGCTCTTTTCCTGTTCTTACCGGTCGGTGCCAGATGGAGAGCCAGGGGTGGGGAGAGGTGGACGGGAGGCCCCTTGCGGATGGCTTGTGGTTTTCCTATGCTGAGGCGGTGGGAGACCCCTCGCGGGAGGCTGTCCGGGGAGGCTCGCTGGGGGCCAGAGACGGGGAGACGGCCAGAGACGACCCTTTCGTCCTTTTCTCTCGCGATGCCAAAGCATTGGACTCCCACATTGCCGAAAACGTTGCATTCTCCCGCTGCTCATGCTAGACTGGAAGCGCGGTTTGAAGAGGCAGAGCGCCCGATTGAGAGGGACAAGTAATTCAAAGATAGAAGGAGCAAATACCTGTGATTGTGAGGATATGGCGGGGAGTGACCCCCGCGGAGAAGGCGGAACAGTATCTGGAGTACTTGATGGAGACAGGTCTGAAAGACTATCGTGCGGTTCCCGGTAATCGAGGCGTTCAGGTCTTGCGCCGCACGTATGAGGATAAAACTGAGTTTCTCCTTCTCTCACTCTGGGAGTCCTATGAGGCGATTTGTGCATTTGCAGGCGATGACCTGGAGCGAGCAGTCTATTATCCCGAAGACAAAGAGTTCTTGCTGGAATTGGAGCCAAAAGTGACGCATTATGAGCAGGCGATAACTTTGTAAAGAGAGGCCGCACTGTCAAGTCCGCTGCAACATTTCTTCTGTCAGTGAAAGAGCCTTTTTGGTTATGAATTAAGCTACCCCGGTTGAGACGAAACATGAGGCAGCCGGATCGTCCTTTGTACAAAGGACGATCTGGCTGCCTCATTTTCGTCTCAATCGAAGTAGCTTTGTGTGTTGCAAGTCTAATAGCACTTCAGTATAATGGCAGCGAGAAGTTCTCTTCCCAGACCGTAGAAAGGGGAAGCCGTATTTTCCCTGTCGCGCTTTGACGGTTGACGGCGGTCCAGTACGGCGCATACGCTATGAGTATTGTACAGGGATCACCCATATCAGGCACGATCCAATTTCTGAGCGGCCCACTGAAGGGTACGACCTATACTATCAACAAGCCGGTGATCGCGATTGGACGCGAACCGGCCAACGATGTTGTGATCTCCGATCCCGCCGTCTCGCGTCAACACGCGCAGCTTATCTACAATAATGGTATATGGAGCATTCGCAAGCTCGCGTCGCAAAACACTGTGACCGTCAATAAGAAAGAGGTTCAGCAAGAGACGCAGGAGACGCTGAATAATGGAGATATCGTTGTGCTGGGTGCCGTATGTACCTTCCGCTTCCTGCCAGGCTCAGCGCAGGAGATGGCTGCTCCGCCTTCGCAGCCGCCGATGGTCACGCGAGTAGTGCCAAATGTTCCGCCACCACCGCCTCATAACGGCGGAGAGCTGCATGCCAGGCCATCGTTCGCCGCGCCCCTGCCCGAGTCAATAGCTGTACAGCCACCGCCATCGATTGTTGGCCCCTTTGGCACGGAGTCTATGCCGCCCGCGCCCAGGCAGAACGCAGGCCCCTTCGGCACCGAACCGGCGGCCATAGGTGGCACCATGCGGTCGCAACAGACCCCCTCAATCGAAGTTCGCTCAAATACGCATCACGAGAAAAAAGTCTATTCGCTTGCTAACCAGGTCATCAACATCGGGCGCGCTCCGGCTCCAGAGAACGATATCGTGATCGATGAGAACGTCATTTCCGGCCAGCATCTCCAGATTGTGCATGACGGCAACCATTTGGTCTTGATTCACCCGCATCCCAAACGCAAAAGCACGCTCAATGGCCTGCTTTACAATGGACAACTGATCCGCGGCGACCAGCCATTTCGCAAAATTCTGGCGCGTGGCGACATCTTCCGTATTGGCGACGAACATGGCACGCTGGTCACGCTCACCTACAACGATGGCAGCGGAGCCGTCCAGGAGCCAGCGCCGGAACTGCGCCCGATCCCGCTCAATAGCCCCAGAATAACAATCGGACGCCACCCGGACAATATGGTGGTGCTCAATCACCCGCAGATTTCCAGTCACCACGCCAGCATCGAGCAGGTGCAGGGCGGACACCGCATCAGCGACCTGCGCAGCACCAACGGCGTCTTCGTCAACGGGCAGCGCACCTCCAATCACCTGCTCAGACCCGGAGACGAGGTGCGCATCGGCCCTTTCAAGCTGACCTATACCGGCACGCAACTGACGCAGCAGGACGAGGGCAACGGCATTCGCATCGACGCGCTGCACCTCAAAAAGGTGGGCAATAAGCAGGTGGTGATCCTGAATGATATCTCCATCGTCGTGCCGCCGCGCAAATTTGTGGCGCTGGTCGGCGGCTCCGGCGCGGGCAAATCGACGCTGATGGACGCCCTCAACGGCCTGCGTCCCGCACAACAGGGCAGCGTGCTCTACAACGGGCAGGATTACTACAAGAATCTCGCGGCCTTCAGCACGCAGCTTGGCTATGTGCCGCAGGACGATATCATTCACCGCGACCTGACCGTCGAACGCGCCCTGCACTACGCCGCCAAATTGCGCCTGCCGGCAGATTTCACCGATACGCAGATCAAACAACGCATCGATGAGGTGCTGGAAGATGTTGACCTGACGCGGCGACGCAAACTGCTGGTCAGCAAGCTCTCCGGTGGCCAGCGCAAGCGCGTCTCCATCGCCCTGGAACTGCTGGCCAATCCCAGCGTCTTCTTCCTGGACGAGCCAACCTCCGGCCTCGACCCCGGCCTGGATCGCAAGATGATGTTTCTGTTACGCAAGCTGGCCGACAAGGGGCATACCATCGTGCTCGTCACGCACGCCACCAATAACATCAACTCGTGCGATTACATCTGCTTCCTCGCCCAGGGAGGCCGCGTTGCCTATTATGGGCCACCGGAAGAGGCCAAGACCTACTTCGGCAAAGCCGACTTCGCCGAGATTTACAGCACATTGGAGCCAACCGACGACAACCCGCGCATTCCAGAGGAGGCTGAGATGCGCTTCAAAGCATCTCCCGAATATAAGCAGTACGTCGAGGAACCGCTTATGCTTGGACCTGCCAGGCGCGTCGCGGCCAGCCAGTCCACTTCGGCCATTCAGCAGCCCCGGCGGGGCAATCCTGTCAAACAGTTCTGGCTGCTCTCCCAGCGTTACCTCGAACTGTTATGGAACGATAAGGTCAACTTTTTCATCCTGATCTTGCAGGCACCCGTCATTGGCCTGATCCTGCTCTTCCTGACGGGGCAAGGCACCTTTAATCCCAGCAGTATAGCCACCTGTCCGCCGCAGCAGGGGATACCCAATACATCGGGCAACAAGTTTAGCTGCCAGAACGTGGTAAATGCCCTCAATGCGCCGCAGGGACAGGTCTACATGCAGCAGCACCACTTCACGACGGTCAACCAGGCGGTGCAGAGCTTTATTCCGCAGGGATCGGGCGGCGACGCGCAGAAAATCCTCTTCATCATCGCCTTCTCCGCCGTCATGTTTGGCTGCATCAATGGCGCTCGTGAGATCGTGAAGGAGAGCGCCATTTATAAGCGCGAGCGCTCGGTCAATCTGGGCATCGCGCCCTACATGTTCTCGAAGATTGCCGTGCTGGGCGTGCTCTGCCTGCTGCAAAGCGCGGTACTGGTGCTGTTCGTCAATGCTAGAGCGCCGTTCCAGTGGAGTGTTTTCCTGCCGCCGGTCGTCGAGATTTATATCACGACCGCGCTGACCGCCCTGGCTGGCCTGATGCTCGGCCTGACGGTCTCAGCCATCGCCCCCAACAACGACCGGGCGATGAGCTTCGTGCCGCTCATCCTGATACCGCAGGTGATCTTCTCCGGCATCATCTTCTCGCTCAACAACCCGCTGCTGCAATTTCTGGGTTCGTTCTTCGCGGCACGTTGGGCGATGGCTGGTATGGGTTCCACGGTTGGCTTGCACGGCGACAAGCTGGGCAGCGGGCAGGACTTCGCCTACGTGGGAACGCTTTTCTCAACCAACTCACAGGGCGTAGCTGTCGCCCACCTGCTGCTGATGTGGCTCGCGCTGATCGTGATGATCCTGGTACTCGGTATTTTCACCGCGTATTTCCTCAAAAAGAAGGACGTGCGAGTTTAATAGAATAGAGGCAATAACATAACATGGATATGGAATCACGTAGGCGGGCGATAATGAGTTTTCACGACCAGAACCGGGAATGTCATTCTGAGCGCAGCGAAGAATCTTCGGCTGGGGAGGGAGATTCTTCGCTGCGCTCAGAATGACATTCCCGGTTCTGGTTGTTCAAGTTCATCATCGGCTGTGGGCGCGATCAATCGGCCCCTACGGAGACAGTAGTACTTCCTGGCAAGGGAGTTGCTTGCGCAATGTGACTATGCTATGGTGTAGGTGCTCTCGTAAAGGTGGTTTGTAAGTAGAGAGAACAAGCAGACAAATGGAATATGGTGTTACTCAATAAGCATATTATCGTCGGTATCTGTGGGGGGATTGCATCGTATAAGGCGGTAGAACTGGTGAGCCGTCTCCAACAGGCGGGGGCGCTCGTCGATGTGATTATGACGGAGCACGCCGAAGAGTTCGTGCGTCCTCTGACATTCTCAACCATGAGTCACCGGCCTGTCTACAGCGATCTCTGGGAACCATCGGGCAAAGCCGCGGAAACGCATATCGCCCTCGCGGAAGAGGCGGAGCTGCTGGCAATCGTACCGGCCACAGCCAACACCATCGCCCGGCTGGCGTATGGCATGGCCGATAATATGCTCACTGCCGTTGCTCTGGCGACACAGGCTCCCCTTTTGCTGGCTCCCGCGATGTACAAGGAGATGTACACGCACCCGGCGACGCAGGCCAACCTGCGTTTGCTGCGGGAGCGCGGAGCCACCATCGTTGAACCGGAGGTTGGACGACTGGCTTCAGGGGCCGTGGGACCCGGACGCCTGCCGGAAACGTCAGTGCTGATTGACGCCATCAGTGTGCTGCTGGAACGCCGGAGCGACCTCGCTGGTCGTCGCGTGGTTGTGACGGCGGGGGGAACACAGGAACCGATTGATCCAGTGCGCTACGTCGGGAATCGCTCATCGGGTAAGATGGGCTATGCCCTGGCAGCGGAGGCCAGGAACCGGGGCGCGCAGGTCACTCTGATCTCAGGCCCGGTCGCGCTTGAGGCTCCCTATGGGGTGGAAGTGCGACGAGTTGAAACAGCCTTGCAGATGCGCGATGCCGTCCAGGCTGCCATCGCCAACGCGGATGTGCTCGTAATGAGCGCGGCGGTCGCCGACTTTCGTCCGGCAGCGCCGCTCGCGCATAAATTGAAGAAGGAAGGTGGAGGAGGAGCGGGAGAGGAATTTGACGAGCAGGGTGGGTTTACCCTTCGCCTGGTACGCAACCCGGATATTCTGGGGGAACTCGCCGAAGCAGATGGGCAAATGGGCAAGGAGCAGCCAGCGAAACGCCTGGTGCGTGTGGGCTTCGCAGCCGAAACACGCAATATCGTGGCCTACGCGCAACACAAACTGATCAGCAAGCACCTGGATTTGCTGGTCGCCAATGATGTGAGCCGGGCCGATAGTGGCTTTGGCACGGATACCAATAAAGTTCTCATCGTTCATGCGACAGGGGAAACAGAGGATTTGCCTGTAATGCCCAAAACAGGCGTTGCGGCGACCATTTGGGATCGGATCGTACCATTATTACATTGAGTACGGCAGAAGTGGGGAGGTGGAAGGTTAAGGCGCTGTGATGGGAGAATTTGTTCTAGAATTATTAAGTACTCGAAGTACGCAGGAGGCATCCACTATGGATCGTGCTGCTAGCGCTGGTTTTGAAGGCATCGCCCAGATGCTGCTTGAGCAGAAAAAGTTAATGGACGCTTTAGAGGCGGAAAATCGCGAGTTGCGTCGCCAACTGGCCGATTTGCGCCGGGGCATTGGCATCGCCGTGGTGATCGAGGGCAAGACAATTCAGCTTGCCACCGAGCCAGGCGCTCCTATTCCTATGACGCCCCAGACACAGGCGGCATTGCAGAGTCTTCAAAACTTACAGGCACAGGCAAACGCGGCTGGCTCTCAGCCCGGCAACGGCAATGGCTACGCGCAGAATGGTCGTCAACCATCCGGTGGGCAGCCAACGGTAAACTTGAACGGCGAGAAGCGGGAGAACGGCAACAACCGCAGCCCGCTCGCCGACAGCTTCGTCCTGTAGAGCATTGTTCAGCTTGAGAGAACGGCAAACAGCATTCCATCGTACGATGTGCGATGGAATGCTGTTTGCCGTTCTCTCAAGCTGAACAAGAATCTCCGTCCTCGTGGGGCAAGTCGTAGGGGCGAC